>JAYUXO010000527.1:0-14336 GCA_043753505.1 Comamonadaceae bacterium | reverse complement strand
GCACCCGCATCTCCATGCCTTTGGTCAGGCTACAAATCTCTTCGATCAGCGTGGTGGCCAGGGGGCGCGTGCGCAATTGATCCAGCCCGTGGTGGAGCGATTCGCGGTATTGCAGTGTCTCTTTCACAGCCCGGTCAGCCGTGGCCGGGTCTCTGGCGGCGTATTGAAACAACGCGTCAGCGGTGGTGACGATGTTTTCAATCTCCGAACTGGCCTGCGACTCCAGCAGCACCAGAGAGCTGAGCATCACATCCGGGTTAGGCAGCAACGCCGCGGCCTCTTTGAGTCCAGCCAGAGCTTTGTTCGCCTTGATGCAGGCGCGCAAAACCTCGACGCTTTCCCACTCGCCCATGGGCACGCTGCCGCGCAGGAGCGGCGGTAGGTCGAAGGGGCGTTTGGGGTCCAACATGGGCATGGCTTGGTACCGTGTTGATAAACGTTGAAATTTTAATCTCACGGGTAGCATATATCGATATTTTTACTTTTAATCGACAAATAGAACGCGGCAGGGCGATTGAATCGACACGTCAGCACACCAATGTCGAAAAAACTGGCGGAAATCGCCCTATTTACCCAAACACCCCACCGACAAATAGATTGAAGCCCCTGACACAGCCATGAATATTGAACAAAACTGCCAGTAGCCCATGTAGATATTGCTGGGGCAGCTATCAATTTAGAAGCATGTAAGGCGATACTGGCAACATGACTGAACTTCAGGGCTTGCGTTACCCGCCGTCCGGCAGCTTCCTGATGGGGTCGCCACCTGATGAACCAGAGCGATGCGGTGTCGAAGGTCCACAGCACCACGTGACTTTGACCGAAGGTTTCTGGCTGGCCGACACGGCTTGCACGCAAGGCCTGCGGCTGGCGGTGATGGGCGGCCGGGACGGCCCGGATTTAGGCGCGCGCGGCGCTCGAGGAAAAAAAGAGTTTTGAAAAATCGCTCTTTTTTTGATAGCTGTTTGAGCAAGTAATGCATGGGCTGGATGGCGAAAAGGCTTACGAAAGTTTATCAACACCACCTAAAATGTCGCAAATGTACAATCGAGATGTACACAAAAGGCAATTTATGTCTACCTCAATCGCCCAATCCCGCCAGCAACTGTCTTGGCTCATTGATGCCGCGCAAAGCACGCCTCAAATCATCACCAAGCGCAACGCGCCTGTGGCCGTGTTGGTGTCTCCTGATTATTTCAAGCGCACTGAAGCGATGGCGCACGGTGCGGCCAGTTTTTACAGCAGCTTGATGGCCTTGCGCAGCGCCTACGAACCATCGGACGATGTGGGCATTCCATGTGCATCCGAGGCTGGCGGGCGCGCCACTGCGTGGGTGCGCACAAATCACTTCACCGACCCCGCATAAACACCCGAATGAGCACTCTATGGCCCAAACCATTTATTTGGCCGACACCAACGTGGTTAGCGAGTTCGTCAAAAAATCGCCCGACGAAAACGTCATGCAATGGGTGCAGTCGGTTCAACTGATCTGTATATCGGCGATCACGATCGAGGAAGCGCATTTCGGGTTCGCCTGGCAGCCCAACGCACGCAAGCTCGACTTGTTCAACGCCGTGGTGCAAAACCTGCACGCGGTGCATGCCATCACCGAGTCCATAGCCCAGCGCGCGGGCATGTTGCGGGGGCAATTTCAGGCGCAGGGCGTCGCCCGAAGCGCGCCAGACATGCTGATCGCCGCTACGGCACAAGAGTACCAGCTCATCGTTGCCACCCGCAACACGCGTGACTTTGCGGGCTGCGGGGTGCAAGTGGTTAATCCGTTCGATTGATTTTGATCGTTTTTATGCTCTGCTTTCTATAGCTGCTTGAGCAGGAAGGACGGGCTGTAGTGGCTGTTTTGGCTTGCAAGAGCGCGACGGTGTGCAGTCTCCGGTGGCACGCAATTGGGGTCAGAGCCCAATTGCGTATTTGCATTTCACCCGCCGACTCAGTGCGTGTCCTGAATTGGGATCTGACCCCAATTGCTTGTCGTGCCGCTGGGCGAGACCGAATTTCATCCCTCCCCCGCAACCGGCCGCCGCAACCAGAAACCCGCATGGGACAATCCCACCCATGTTTGTACTCTTTGAAGATGCCGGTAAATTTCTGGCCGGTCGGGTGATGTCTGAGGCTGAATCGTCGGCTCAGGTGGAGTTGGACAGCGGCAAGCGGGTGAAGGTGAAGGCCGCTTCCTTGCTACTGAAGTTTGACAAGCCTGCACCTGCCGAATTTTTGCGTCAGGCCCAGGAAATCGCCACCACGATCGAGCTGGAAATGGCTTGGGAATTTGCACCGGACGATGAGTTTGGCTTTGCCGATGTGGCGCGCGACTACTTTAGCGCCCAGGCCAGCGCGGCCCAGCAGGCGGGTGCGCTGTTGCGGCTGCAAGATTCGCCGCATTACTTTCGCCGGGCGGGTAAAGGGCGCTACAAGAAAGCGTCGGCTGAGGTGGTGCAGCAGGCGCTGCTGGCCATTGAGAAAAAGAAACAAGTTACTGCGCAAATTGCAGCTTGGGCGCAAGAGTTGGCGGATGGCGTGTGCCCGGCACCGATTCGCGAGCAGCTGTTCAAAATTCTCTTCAAACCTGACAAAAACGGGCCTGAGTACAAAGCTGTTGTAGACGCCTCACGCGCCACGCAAACCGCGCCGCTGGATTTGCTGCAAAGGGCCGGGGCGATTGACAGCCCTTACCAGTTCCACTGGAAGCGGTTTTTGTTTGACAACTTTTCCAAGGGTACGGGTTTCCCCGCTTTGGCCGCACCGGTGATTCAGGACGAGCTGCCCGTGGCCCCGGTACAGGCCTACTCAATTGACGACTCGCAAACCACCGAAATTGACGACGCGCTGTCGCTGCAAGGGCTGGGCACCGGCACGGTCACGTTGGGCATTCACATTGCCGCGCCCGCGCTGGCTTTGCAGGCGGGTGACGCGGTGGACCAAGTGGCCCGCCAGCGGCTGTCGACCGTCTACATGCCGGGTTACAAAATCACCATGCTGCCCGACGCGGTGGTGCAGACCTACACCTTGCAGGCTGGGCGCGACTGCCCGGCGGTGTCGCTGTATGTGGTGTTTGACGAGGCCACGCTGGAGATTAAAAGCCGCGAAACCAAGCTGGAGCGAGTGCCGATTGCGGCAAACCTGCGGCATGACCAACTGGATGCGGCGGTGACGCACGAGCGATTGGAAAACCCTGAACCTGGCGAGGCGTTTGAGCATGAAAAAGGCCTTCTGCCCTTGCCTAATCTGCTCAAGCAGCTATCATTTTTATATCGCTTGGCCAAGCATTTAAAGGCTGGTCGCGAGGTGGTGCGCGGCAAACCTGAGAACTTCAACCGGCCGGATTACAACTTCAAACTCGTCGGCAATGATGGCGCGGAGCCGGTGGGCACCGAGCAAGTCCACATCTCCACCCGCCAGCGTGGCGCACCGCTGGACTTGATCGTGGCCGAGGCCATGATTCTGGCCAACAGCTCTTGGGGCGACTGGCTGCACGCGCATGGCGTGCCCGGCATTTACCGCAGCCAGGCCAGCCTGGCCCCTGGCGTGAAGGTGCGCATGGGCACCAAGGCGCAGCCGCATGCGGGCATCGGCGTTTCCAGCTATGCCTGGAGCACCTCGCCGCTGCGCCGCTACACCGACTTGGTGAACCAGTGGCAAATCATTGCGGTGGCGCGAAATGGCAAAACCGCGCCGCTCGTGGCCCCGTTCAAACCCAAAGACGCGCAGCTGTTTGCCATCATCAGCAGCTTTGACGCGGCTTACAGCGCCTACAACGGCTACCAGGGCGGCATGGAGCGCTTCTGGACGCTGCAATACGTGCAGCAAAACAGCATCACCGAGATCACGGCCACGGTGTTCAAAGAAGGTTTGGTGCGGGCCGACGACCTGCCGCTGGTACTGCCCGTACTGGGTGCGCAGGACTTGCCGCGGGGCGCGCATGTGCGGGTCAAGTTGGGTGCGATTGACCTGATTTCACTCGACGTGACGGGCACGGTGATCGAGCGGCTGGATGTGGACGACAGCAAGCCTTCTGAAACGCTGGAAGACGAAGGTGACGATGAGCCGGTGGCCGGGCCGATTGCGATTGCGGTGGACATGGGCGCACCCGATGCAGCAGCGGGGGAAAACGATGCCGTTGAAACCGCCCCGGCCAACGCCACATCTCCCGATAATCCGGCTCCGTGAACATCAAGTCTTTCTTTAGCCAATTGAGCACCCTGCAAATTGCCCTGGCCTTTTCCGCGCTGGTGCATGCAGGCTTGCTGACGGTGCGTTTTATTGACCCTGAGGGCTTTAACCGCGTGTTTGAAGACACGCCGCTGGAGGTGGTGCTGGTGAACACCCGCAGCAACGAGCGGCCCGACAAGGCGCAGGCCATTGCCCAGGCCTCGCTGGCTGGCGGTGGCGACGCTGATAAGGCCCGCGCCACCTCGCCGTTGCCGCCTTCGCTGCTGACCGACCGGGGCGATGCTGCCGAAGACGAACAAAAGAAAATTGAAGCCATGCAGGAGCAACAGACCCTGCTGTTGGCCCAGCTGAAAAAAGAGCTGGCCGCCCTGCCCCCCCCTGATCCCAAGGTGCCCAGCACCAACCCCGACGCCCTGTCACGCGAGGAAAAGCGCCGCCAGCTCATCAAGCTGCTGGCCGAGATTGAACGGCGCATCAATGAAGAAAACTCGCGGCCCAAAAAGCGCTACATCAGCCCGGCCACGCGCGAAGAGGTCTATGCGATTTATTACGACGCGCTGCGCCGCAAGATTGAAGACAAGGGCACGCAGAACTTTCCGCAACTGGCCGGGCAAAAGCTGTACGGCGAGCTGACCATGATCGTCACCGTCAACTTTGATGGCCGGGTGCTGGCCACTGAAGTGGTGGAAACCTCGCGCAACATTGCGCTGGACCGCCGGGCCCAGACCATTGCGCGTTCGGCGGGGCCGTTTGGCAATTTCAGCCCTGAAATGCGCCGCAAAGCTGATCAGATCGTGGTGGTTTCGCGCTTCAAGTTTACGCGCGACGAAACGCTGGAAACCAGGTTGACGGAGCGCTGAGTCGATGTCGAAACACTTCAATGTTTTGGCTACTTCCCATTTCGGGAGCGCAAGCTGTCTTGCCAACAGCCAGTCGGCCTGACGCTCCATGGACATTTACTGCGTGATGGGCAACCCTATTGCCCACAGCCGCTCTCCCTGGATTCACACCCGCTTTGCACAGCTCACCGGGCAAGCCCTGGTGTACGTCAAGCATGAAATTGCACTGGTTGGTTTTGCGCAGGCGCTGCAGGCGTTTGAAGCCGGAGGCGGGCGCGGCTGCAACATCACGGTGCCATTCAAGTTCGAAGCGGCGGCGCTGGTCGACAGCCAAACCGAGCGCGCCGCACTGGCCCAGGCGGCCAATACCCTGAGCTTTGTGGATGGAAAAATCCACGCCGACAACACCGATGGCGCGGGCCTGGTGGCTGACATTCAGACCAACCTGGGCTTGTCGCTGCAAGGTCTTCACGTGCTGCTGCTCGGCGCAGGTGGCGCAGCCGCGGGCGTGCTGGGGCCACTGTTGCAGGCCGGGCCTGCCTGTGTGGTGGTGAGCAACCGCAGCCGCGCCCGCGCCGAGGCCCTGGTCGAGCGCCACACAGCCCTGGCTTTGCTATCCAATACGAAGCTGCTTGAGCAGGATCTCAAAGGGCTGGAGGGCGATTTCGATGTGATTGTGAACGCCACCGCCGCCAGTCTGGCAGGCGACACCATCGCCCTGCCGCCCCACGCCATCAAACCCGGCGCGCTGGCCTACGACATGATGTACGGCCCCGCCGCCCAGGGGTTTTTGGGCTGGGCGCAAGCGCACGGCGCACAAACACGTGACGGCCTGGGCATGCTGGTAGAGCAGGCCGCGACAGCGTTTGAAATCTGGCGCGGCGTCAAGCCACCTGCGGAGCGGGTGCTGCGGGAATTACGATCACTGATGAACGGTTGAATGTATGCGCGGGAAATTCAACCCTATTGGCGAACAACGAAAATGAAAGCCCTCGCCCGCTGGATCGCCCTCGTCGCCCTGGCCGCGCTATTGCTGCAGCTTTATTTCATTGCCCGCATTGCCACAATGGCGGTGTTGGACCCGCAATCCAGCGCCTTTGAACGCTCGCAGGCGTGGCGGGTACTCCATGAGAAAGGGCACTTACCCTGGCGACAGGAATGGGTGGCTTATGGCGCGATTTCAGACAACCTGAAGCTGGCTGTCATCGCCTCGGAAGACGACCGTTTCGCCGACCACCAGGGCGTGGACTGGGAGGCGATGGAAAAAGCCTGGGCAAAAAACGAAAAAGCACAGGAGCGTGCGGCCAAGTTGGCACCAACCCCAACAGCCAAGCCATCGAACAAGCCGGTCAAACCCCCCAAAATCATCGGTGGTTCCACCATTACCCAGCAACTGGCCAAAAATCTGCTGCTGTCAGGCGAGCGCACCCTGCTGCGCAAGGGCCAGGAACTGGTACTCACCGTGACGTTGGAAGCGCTGCTCAGCAAGGAGCGCATTCTGGAGATTTACCTGAACCACGTGGAATGGGGCGAAGGCGTGTTTGGTGCCGAGGCAGCAGCCCAGCATTACTTTCGCAAAACCGCCAGCAAACTCAGCGTGTACGAGTCCGCGCGCCTGGCGGTGATGCTGCCGCGCCCCAAGTATTTTGAAAAGCGCCTGAATTCAGGCTACCTGGCATCCCGCGCGGCCACCATTGCGGCGCGGATGGGGGATGCGCAATTGCCTTGAGGGACATACCCTAAAGCGCAAACACAACGCCCGACTTCAGGCCCCGCCCCCCGGCCCCAGGCGTCAACAGCAGTTCGCATTGGTGCACGCGCGCAATTTCATAGGCTATGGCCAGCCCCAAGCCGTTGCCTTCACCTGGAGCGCCACGCACCCGGTAGAAGCGGTCCGTGACATGGGGCAGCTCCTCGGGCGCAATGCCAGGGCCGTCGTCTTCCACCTCCAGAAACGGCAACGAGCGACCGGCTAGCAGGCCCTCGGCAATGGTACGCATGCCACAGCGCAAGGTGACGGTGCCGCCCGGCGGGGTGTACTTGACGGCGTTGTCCACCAGATTGCCCAGCAGCTCGCGCAACAACCAGTCATGGCCCTGCACGGTGGCGGCTTGTGCGTCCTGCCCGAGGTCGATTTTCTTGGCGCTGGCGGCATTCAGGTGCTGCTCCAGGATGGCCTCGCACAGGTCTTTTAAATCCACAGTCTGCATGGGCTGGGCCTGCATGCTGCGCGAGTCGGCGCGCGACAGGGCAAGCAATTGGTTGGCCAGTTGCGAGGTGCGGCGCGTGGCACTGCGCAGCTTGTTGATTTGATCTACTCCTAAAATAATAGCTGGTTGAGCAGTATCTGAAAGGGCTGTTGGCACTTTTGGCACTAAATTAAGCGCTGCATGGCGCTCGGCCACCGCCGCCCACGCCTCTACCTGCGACTGCAGACCCGCCAGCGGCGTGCGCAGCTGGTGCGCGGCATCGGCCACAAACGTACGCTGCGCGTCGGCTTGGGCATTGACCAGGTCAAACAGTCGGTTCAGCGAGCGCACCAACGGCCGCACTTCTTCGGGCGTGCTGTTCTCGTCAATCGCGTTCAAGTCGCGCGGTGAGCGGCGCTCCACCGCATCTTTCAACTCCAACAGTGGCTTCAACGCGCGGCGCACCGCCCAATTGACCACCACCGCCGCCACCGCCAGCAACAACATGTTGGGCAGTAGAACCTTCAAAAATACCGAGCGCAGCCATTGCTGGCGCGGGTCTGAGCCGTCGGCAACCGCCACCACCAGGTCACCCGCCACGGTCTGCACGCGCTGGCGCACGATGCGCCAGGTAACGCCGCGGTTTTCCTCGCTGTTGAATTGGGGCTCTGTGCTGGTGGGTGGCATGGCGGCCAACCAGCGCTCTCCCAGCAACGGTTTGCCGTCGGCGTCAATCAGACTGAAAGCGGCGTAACCGGGCCGGTCCTTGACAAACTCTTCCACAGGCGGTGCGAGCATCAGCAGCGGCGGCTCGCCGGGTTGAGCGCCGGGGCCGATCACCGAGTCAGCCACCAGCGGAATCAAGGCTTGCAGGCGCTGGTCCTGCTGCGCAGCAGTGTCGTCGGCGAGCCGGTAGTCCAGCCAGATGTTCAACAGTGCCAGCAGTACCAAGGGGGTGATCAACAGGACCAGCAAACGGCGTTGCAGGCCGGGTCGCAAGGCACCCATGACGACCGGCGATGTTGCGCTTGAAGTGGTTTTTTGAGCAGCCTGCGTAGCGCTGCTGTCCATCAGCAGCGGTAGCGGAAAGGGCTTAAGCGGTTGGCTCATCGGCCCGGTCACTCAAGTGCTCCAGGCGGTAACCAAAACCGCGAATCGAGCGCAGCGCAATGCCGTGCGGCTCCAGTTTGCCGCGCAGGCGCGAGATGTAGACCTCCACCGCATTGGGCGTGATTTCCTTGTCCCAACCGGTGAGGGCCTGCAGCAGCTTGTCTTTGCTGGCGGGTTTGGGCGCGTGAATCAACAGGTACTCCATCACCGTCCATTCGCGCGGGCCTAACTCAAAGCTCACGCTCTGCCCATCGCGGTTGGCACTGGCACGGCGATTGGCCGTGTCCAGCTCGATCGGGCCAAAACTCAAAATAGCCGATGTGGCAGCTTGCGAACGTCGCAGCAAAGCCCGCAAACGGGCCAGCAGTTCGGGTAACTCGAACGGTTTGATCATGTAGTCATCAGCACCCATGTCCAGGCCCTGTACCCGGTCTTTCAGCGCGTCGCGAGCGGTCAGGATCAACACAGGCATGGCGTGGCTGGCGACATCCTGTCGGCGCAGGCGGCGCGTCAGTTCCAGACCATCCATGTGCGGCAGGCCGATGTCAATGATGGCGGCGTCAAACACCTCGGTTTTAAGCACCTCCTCTGCCCGCTCCCCACTGCCCACCCAATCCACTGCGTAGCCTGCGTCAGATAACCCCAGCTTGATGCCGCTGGCCACCATCACGTCGTCTTCTACCAAGAGCAAGCGCATGTCAACAAATCTAGTGGCTTCGGATCATGGTGCCGAAGGCCTGCTCGGTGAGAATTTCCAGCAGCATGGCGTGCGGCACACGGCCATCAATGATGTGTACCGAATTCACGCCACTTTTCGCGGCATCCAGCGCACCGCTGATCTTGGGCAGCATGCCGCCAGAGATGGTGCCGTCAGCAAACAGCTCGTCAATTTCCCGGGCGGTCAGGTCGGTCAGCAAGTTGCCGGCTTTGTCCAGCACGCCGGGCGTGTTGGTTAGCAGCACAAGCTTTTCCGCCTTGAGCACGGTGGCCAGTTTGCTGGCCACCACATCGGCGTTGATGTTGTAGCTCTCGTTGTTTTCGCCAAACCCAATGGGGCTGATCACGGGAATGAAGGCATCGTCCTGCAGGGCTTTAACGACGCTGGGGTCTATGGCCACGATGTCGCCGACCTGGCCCACGTCATGTTCTTTGGAGGGGTCGTCTTTGTCGGTGAGCTTGAGTTGGCGTGCCCGAATCAGGCCGCCGTCGCGTCCTGTCAAGCCGACGGCCTTGCCCCCCGCCTGGTTGATCAGGCCCACGATGTCTTGCTGCACCTCGCCAGCCAGCACCCACTCCACCACCTCCATGGTTTCGGCGTCCGTGACGCGCATGCCTTGAACGAAACGCCCCTTTTTGCCCAACCGGTTCAATGCTGTCTCGATTTGCGGCCCGCCGCCGTGCACGACCACCGGGTTCATGCCCACCAACTTCAACAACACCACATCCTCCGCGAAATCGGCTTGCAAGGCGGGGTCGGTCATAGCGTTGCCACCGTATTTGATGACCATCGTTTTCCCATGAAATTTGCGGATGTACGGCAAGGCCTGAGCCAGAATTTCGGCCTTGTCGCGCGGAGAAATAGTGGGCAGATCGGTCATGGATGGGGGCAAAAGTAGGTTGATAGGAAAATCAGCGGAGGCTCAGCGCCTGAGCCAACGCGGTACTTTGAATCGGATGATGCTGACATAAGCCCAGACGTAAAACACCACAAACACAGCGCAGAAAATCATCAGGATGCGCGTCTGGCTCCAGAACAGAACGGCTGGCAATACCGTCAACACAGCAAACCCCCACAAATAGGGCGACGTGCGGTTGTTGCGAATCAGCATGCGGCGCGCTTCGTCGTCATGGAAGACTTCGCGCACAATCCGCCGAAAAACCAGCTGGTGGAAGTGCAAAGCATCAGCAACCCCGGGTGAGCGACCTTTGGCAGCTTTGCGGTAGATCGAAAACAGCGTCTCCCACACCGGGTAAATCAACAGCAGTACTGGAAACCACGGCGATACCAGTGGGTGGCGCAATACCAGCAACACGCTGGCAACCGCAATCACCATACCCCACAAATACGCACCACCATCGCCTGCAAAAATCAAACCACGCGGGTAATTCCACACCAGAAACCCGGCTGTGGAACCCGCCAGAACCAGCACGATGGCTGCCAGTTGACGATCCCCGACTTGCAGTGCCACATAGGCAAGCGCAAAACACGAGATGAGGGCCACCAGACCGGCCAGGCCGTTGTAACCGTCGATCAGGTTAAAGGCATGGGGAAGGCCCGCAATTGCAATGATGGCCAGCAAAACACCCGGCCACACAGCGGTGGCCCAGATGCTATCCAGGCTCCCCAAACCCAGCCGCGTGACCTGCAGGTCAAGCGCATACACCGCGATCAGCGCACTGATCAAGGTCAGCAGCAGCCGGTAACTGGCTTTCAAGCGTTGCGTGAAGTCCTCGTAAACACCGCCCGCCCACGTCAGCGCGGCCGTGCACCACAACGAGGCTGCAATCCACCAATCAAAACGAATCTGATTAGGTAACTGCAAATATTCAGACAAGACCATCCAGCCCCACCCCACCGTGCAAGCAACGAACATGCCGATGCCTCCTAAACGAGGCACGTTTCCGCTGTGAAAGCGTTGAGGCATGTTCGGGTCATGCGCGTGAACAATGCCCAACCGAATGACCATTGCATTCACTAAAAAAGCACATGCGGCGCAAAGAATGAGCAGAAACAGCATAAGTAAGTAGGTGGCTAGAAGCGACCCGGATTATCCGGGCATACGCTATGCAATTGGGCTCTCTCATCAAGTCATCCTGCGTTTCCCCTTGAGAACTGTCGCCGATATCGATAAAACGCGGGGCTCATCCACAATCGGAGCAGGCTGCTGATGTGCCAGAAAAGATGCTGATATTTACGCCTGCTTTGCCTGGCGCCAACATGCACAACACGGATGGGCGCCCGAACCAATGTCCAGCCAGCCAATTGCAATCGCATACAAAAGTCCACGTCTTCGCAGTACATGTGGTAGCGCTCGTCAAACCCGCCGATGCTTCGCCATGCTTTGGAGGAGACCAATAAAAAAGCAGCGCTGACCCAATCCACGCGGCGCGGCGGCATGCCCGCCAGGTGACGTCGCAACAAGGCCGAGGGGGTGACGAGCTCTCGCTCGCTGTCTTGCAGTGAACCATCAGGCGCCAGTGACACCGGGTATACACAGCCTACTTCAGAGTCTTTAAAAGGCACCACCAGGCTGGGCCACAGCGCATCAGTTTCCAATATGATGTCCGGATTAAGCACACAAAAGTAATCGGTTTCGCAGTGTCCAAAGGCGTTATTGTGATTTGCACCAAACCCCAATGGCGTTTTGTTGACCCGCTCCGTGAGCCGAAACGGCAAATGGTCGGGGACGGGAAACAACGTGGCACAAGGCAGGTTATGCGTCACAACAACATGGGCCACACAACCAGCGTGCAACTCATTGAGTTGCGCGACCAGATAACGAACAGCTGGACCATGGCCATGACTGACGATGGAGATGGTGATCGTGGGTGCACGCATGGAGCTGTCTAGCGCGGGGCACACGTACAATCAACCCGCTGTAATTTTTGCTTCGCTCTAGTAAGGTAGTGCATTAACCATGATTTTAGTGACCGGGGGATGCGGGTTTATCGGCTCCGCATTTGTGCTTCAGTGGGTGCGCGAGATGCAAGAGCCGTTGGTGAACGTTGATCTGTTGACATATGCGGGGCACAAAGGCAATCTGGCGTCTGTCGAAGGAAGCGAGCGTTACGATTTTGTGCTTGGCGACATTGCTGATACCGATCTGATATCCGGCTTGTTGGAAAAGCATAAGCCACGCGCCATCATCCACTTTGCTGCAGAGAGCCACGTCGATCGTTCCATATCAGCGCCGGCGGCTTTTGCCCAAACCAACGTGGTGGGAACGTTAAAGCTGCTCGACGCGAGTCTGGCGTATTGGCGAACTGCTGAATGCCGTTCTGATTTTCGCTTTTTGCATGTCTCAACGGATGAGGTGTTTGGTTCGCTGGCAGCAGATGCGCCTGCATTCACCGAACAACATCGCTACGAGCCCAATAGCCCTTACTCGGCGTCCAAAGCCGCGTCAGATCACTTCGTTCGCGCCTATCACCATACATTTGGGTTGCCGACACTGACCACTAACTGTTCGAACAACTACGGCCCGCGCCAGTTTCCAGAAAAACTAATTCCGTTGATGATTTTGAATGCAATGGCCGGTAAGCCTTTGCCGGTGTACGGCGACGGCCGACAAATTCGGGATTGGTTGCATGTGGATGACCATTGCAGTGCGTTGCGGATGGTTCTGCGAAATGGTACTGCTGGCGAAACGTACAACGTGGGCGGGCGCTCGGAGCGCAGCAATCTGGAGGTGGTTCACACCATTTGTCAAACCTTGGATCTTGCGCTTCCTCGTGCAGACGGTCATCCGTATAGGTCATTGATCGCACATGTCACGGACCGTCTGGGTCATGACCGTCGATACGCAATTGACGACAGCAAAATTTTTAACGCTTTGGGCTGGCGCCCAGAGGTCGACTTTTCTCAAGGTATTTCCGATACGGTTCGCTGGTACCTGGACAATCCAGCATGGATTGATTCTGTTGTATCCAAACAATGAGCGGCTCCATTGGCGAAGGCCACGTCTACTCAAGAGATATTTCACAGGATCGCATAACGTCCCTGTCTGTGATCGCTGGTTACGTCAACCCATCCGCACGCGTGCTTGATCTGGGAACTGGCAGTGGAGCATTGGGTAAGCACCTTAAAAATGAGCTTCAATGCTCGGTTGACGGGGTAACCTACAACGAGCATGAAGCGCAACTCGCGCGACCCCACTACCGACATGTGGAAGTGGCAGACCTTGACAGTGATGTCTGGGCAAATGCGTTTCTTGGCCAAACATACGACTTTATCGTTTGTGCAGATGTGATTGAGCATTTGCGTCGTCCCGAAACGGTGCTTCACACCTGTCGCAGCCTTCTCAAGCCCGGTGGCAAGTTGTTAATCTCGGTCCCGAACGCTGCTTACTGCGGATTGATCGCTGAGCTGATGGAAGGCGATTTCGCGTATCGGGACGAAGGTCTTCTGGATAAAACGCATTTGCGGTTTTTCACCCGCAAATCCTTGGTTGGTTTTTTAAGTGAGCAGGGCTGGTTATGCGATTTGCTCGACTCCGTTGAGTTGGCACCCAGCGAATCCGAGTTCAATGCCCAATTGGATCGTTTGCCGCCGGCCGTTGAACGGTACCTGGTGTCACTACCCGACGCAAATGTCTACCAATTGCTGGTGGTAGCGCGACCTGCTCGTGACACCCATCAAGCTGAACTGTCAAACGCGCATATCGCAGCCCACCATGTGCCCGGCGTGGCGAAGGCATTGTTTTCAGCGCAGCTTTATGCCGGTGACGCGCAAGGGTTTCTTGAGAATCACAAGGTGGTAGTTGCCGGTGAGATTGGCGTCCTGCGCCAAACTTTGCGGTTTGAGCTGCCTCGGTCGGGTTTCACCCGTCTGCGTCTGGATCCGGCTGACCGACCCGGGTTTCTGCACTTGCATCAAATGCGACTGCTGTCTGCAAGCTCTGTGGTTTGGCAGTGGCGTGTCGAATCTGACGGTATCACTGCACTTGCCGAATCACCCCAACATGAAATGACGCTGCGTCTTCCCTGGGGCAGTACCGCCGGCGCCATGGTGCTTTTGTACGGTGATGATCCCTGGATTGAGTTGCCCATTGCGCCTGATGTCATACGTCAATGCGCGCAGACTGGCGATGGCGTTTTTGAGCTCCAGCTCGGGTGGCCAATGTCAGCTGACTTTTTGTCGTTCTCGGAAATTTTGGTGCCCATGCGCACGGAAATAACTCAGCTTCGCAGTGGGATCGGGTTGGCACAGCAGCAGGTTCGAGACACAACCGAAATGGCGTTTGAACTGCGCGCAGAGCGGGATCGCGCACAAGCGCTGGCCAGTGAGGCC
>JAYUXO010000526.1:0-5941 GCA_043753505.1 Comamonadaceae bacterium | reverse complement strand
TGATTGCTCAAGCAGCTATAAAAATCATAGTGGTTGGATGGTGCCAGGCGCCCTGTAGCCACGCAGCCCAAATTTTTACACCCATTTTCTTGAGGGGTTCATCAAATGCGAAGCGTTCGCATTTAGAATTTCAGCTTCTTCAACAGCCAGCCACACGCCTGTCCATGATTGTCTGCATCTGTCACCGAATCTCAGACCGTGAAATTGCCCGCCATGCGCGCGCCGGTCTGGGTTTTGACGAGATTCAACTGGAGCTGGGCGTGGCCACCCAATGCGGGCAATGCGAAAGCTGCGCGCGCGACGTGGTAGCCCAATGCCGCGCAACCCATCCGGTTGCTGCCATTGCGCTCGCCACATCCATTCTGGAAAGCAGGGCATGGCGTGCCTCTACACCTTCACTGCAGGCGCAAGCCCTGTGATCTTGGGTTTGTTTGGCAGTTTCATTTTGGTGGTGGCAAGTGCCGTGTGGATTTGTCGGCGGCCCTGATGCGGCGCTGCCAACCATGCAGTCCTACCGCGCACCCGCAGTGACCTTCCCGCACCTTCAAATCCGCCTATTTTTTCATCCCACTTGTGAATCGAAATATTGTTATTGCAGGTAGTGTGTTGCTGTTCCATGCAGCGGCCCTGTGGGCCTTGCAGGCGGGACTGGTGGCGCGGGTTATCGAGGTGGTGGTGCCGGTGGAAATGCTCAGTCAACTGATCGAGCTGCCCAAGCCCAAAGAACCACTGCCTGCACCGCTTCCTCCACCCAAGGCACCCCCCCCGACCAGCCAGCCCGTGGTCAAACGTACGGCCCCCACCCTGCCACCACCCCCCATGCCACTGGCCGTTGCTGACCCTCTGCCCGCGCCTAACGCCCCGACGGGCGTAACCACCCCGCAGCCGACGCCACCACCCATTGCGGCCCCCGTGGCGGCAGCCCCATCGCCCCCTGCACCCCCTTTACCGCCGCCCGTCCCAGCCAAAGTGGAGCTGCCCTCCAGCGACGCTGACTATCTGCAAAACCCCAGCCCCGCTTACCCTGCCGTCAGCCGTCGCCTGAACGAGCAGGGCAAGGTGCTGGTGCGGGTGCTCATTGGCGTGGATGGCGCGGCAAAAGACGCTGAAATCCGACAGGGCAGCGGCTATGACCGACTGGATAAGGCCGCGTTAGAAACCGTCAAACGCTGGCGCTACGTGCCTGGCAAGCGAGGCGGCGTGGCCGAGGCCATGTGGTTCACTGTGCCGATTAATTTTGTTCTGGAGTGAATGCATTGATGAATACGCAATTTGGTTTGATGAATGTGTGGACACAGGGCGACCTGGTCACCAAGGCCGTGGCGCTGCTACTGCTGGGCATGTCGCTGGCCTCGTGGATCGTCATCCTGCTGAAGGTGCTGGACCTGCGCAAATTTGGCCAACAAGCCCGCGCTACCGAACCCTTCTGGCACAGCCCCGACTTTGCCGACGGTCTGGGCAAGCTGGGCACTGACTCGGTCAACCCGTTTCGTGCGCTGGCCATTGAAGGAAGGCAAGCGGTCAACCATTTGCAGCACAAAGACGGCTCCACCAAACCCCAACTGCACGACAGCCTGGACGTGAGCGACTGGATCACCCGTAGCTTGCGCAACAGCATTGACGATTCGACAGCCCGCCTGCAATCGGGCCTGGCCATCCTGGCCTCGGTGGGTTCCACCGCGCCGTTTGTGGGCCTGTTTGGAACGGTATGGGGCATCTACCACGCGCTGTTGGCCATCGGCACAGCGGGCCAGGCCACCATTGACAAAGTAGCAGGCCCTATTGGCGAAGCACTCATCATGACAGCGCTGGGCCTGGCGGTGGCCATACCCGCCGTGCTGGGCTACAACGCCCTGGTGCGCGGCAACAAAGGCGTGCTGGCCAAGCTGAACCGCTTCGGGCATGACCTGCATGCTTATTTTGTGACCGGTGCCCGCGTCGGCGCTAGCAGCGACGGCAAAGTCATTCCCATGAAGAAAGCCTGAAAGCACGACCATGGCCTTTGGAACCCGAGACGAAGCCGATGAGGTGATGAACGAAATCAACATGACGCCCTTTGTGGACGTGATGCTGGTGTTGCTGATCATCTTCATCATCACCGTGCCGGTGATGAAACACGCGGTCAACATTGACCTGCCGCGCGCCACCAACCAGCCGCAGAACGCCAAGCCCGAAACCGTGCGCTTGAGTGTCGATGCACAGGGCGCGTATTACTGGAACGAAGCCCGCGTTGAAGAAGACACTCTGCCCACCTTGCTGAAAGCAGAAGCCGCCAAAAACCCCCAGCCTGAATTGCATATTCGCGGCGACAAAGACGTGCGCTACGAGAAAGTTGCCACCGCCATGGCAGCGGCCCAGCAGGCGGGGCTGCGCAAGATCGGGTTTATTACCGAACCCAAGCCGTGATGGGGAAAAGTGCAGGTGTGGGTGAGGTGTTTGTCAAGCAGCCGCTTTGCGGCGTTGCGAAACAAATACTGAACAGAAGAACAACATAAACACAAGATCGTTCAGACCGTAGATGCTGTAAAAAAATGTCGGCAAAACATCCTTTGAATACAGTGACATAAGACTGTTGTTGGAAAGCCAGGTTACCCATACCACTACGTAGACCAGTTTCCCGGCAGCAACGGCAGCTGCCAGCCATTTGATATGGGCCCCAATGGTCGCAGCCCCCCAGTAAGCCAGGCCCCACACCCAATCATCAAGAGTCCGAAATTCGACTTGACCACCGGGTCCCCGTTGTTGATGGCTGCAACCGATCTCCACTGCCTGCTGACGTCACGCCCAACCACGACAATACGCGCTTATGTCTCCCCAGCAATACGTCCAGCAAAAAGCCGCCGCATCCGGCAGCAGCTTCTACTACGCGTTTTTGTTTCTGCCCAAGCCCCGGCGGGCTGCCATCACGGCGTTTTATGCGTTTTGCCGGGAGGTGGACGATGTGGTGGACGAGGTGGGCGAGGCCAGTGTGGCGCGCACCAAGCTGGCCTGGTGGCACAGCGAAATTGCCAAAGCGTTTGCCGGACAGCCCAGCCACCCCGTGATGCAGGCGCTAATGCCGTTGGCTGCGACCTATCAAATTGAGCAGCGGCAGTTGCAGGCGATTGTGGAAGGCTGCCAGATGGATCTGGACCAATCGCGCTACCTGGACTTTGCAGGCCTCGCCAAATATTGCCACCTGGTGGCGGGCGTGGTGGGGGAGGTTTCGGCCCGCATTTTCGGGCAGACGCAAGACGCCACCACGCAGTACGCGCACAAGCTGGGCCTGGCCCTGCAAATGACCAACATCATTCGCGATGTGGGTGAAGACGCGATGCGCGGGCGCATATACCTTCCGGTGCACGAGCTGCAGCAGTTCGACGTGAAGGCCCACGAGGTACTCAAACGCCTGTACTCCGACCGTTTCACTGCGCTCATGCGTTTTCAGGCCGGGCGGGCGCACCAACTGTATGACGAAGCGCTGGCTTTGCTACCCATTTCAGAGCGTCGCGCGCAAAAGCCAGGGCTGATGATGGCCAGCATTTACCGCGCCTTGCTCCGCGAGATTGAGGCCGACGATTTTCAGGTGCTGCACCAGCGCGTGAGCCTGCCGCCGCTGCGCAAGCTGTGGCTGGCGTGGCGGGTACAGGCCCTGGGCTTGCTGTGAAGGGGTTGCTGAAATGAAGGTGGCTGTGGTGGGCGGCGGCTGGGCCGGGTTGGCTGCTGCCGTAGCGGCTGTGCAAGCGGGCCATCAAGTCACCGTGCTCGAGGCCAGCCGCCAGCTGGGGGGCAGGGCGAGGGCACTTCCCGTGACGCTGCCCGACGGCACCACCACTTTGCTGGACAACGGCCAGCACATCCTGATTGGTGCCTACAGCGAAACCCTCAAGCTCATGCAGCGGGTGGGCGTGAACCTGCACACCGCCCTGCTGCGTCTGCCGTTGAGTCTGCAGTTTCCTGATGGCGCTGGCCTGGTGCTGCCTGATACGCGCTATCTCCCGGCCCCGCTGGACGCGGTGGCGGGCATCCTGCACGCACGCGGCTGGGATTGGCGCGACAAACTCAGCCTGCTGTGCGTCACCACACGCTGGCAACTGGCAGGGTTTCGTTGCCCGGCGCAGCACACCGTGGCCCACTTGTGCAAAAGCATTTCGCCGCGTGTGCAAGCCGAGTTGATCGAGCCGCTGTGCGTGTCGGCGCTGAACACACCGGCCAGCCGCTCCAGTGGCAGTGTGTTTTTACGGGTGCTGCGCGACAGCCTGTTTCGCCCGGGACACCCCGGTACGCGGGCTTCCAATTTGCTGCTGCCACGGGTGGATCTGGGCACCTTGTTTCCCGACGCCGCTGCCGCCTGGCTGGCCGCGCACAACACGCAGGTGATGCTCGGTCAGCGTGTGGCGCAGCTGAAACGGCAGGCAAGTGGTTGGCAACTTCTGCGTGACGCGGGCGAGCCCACGCGCACGTTTGACCAGGTGGTGGTGGCGTGCCCCGCGCCCGAGGCTGCCCGTCTCTTGGCAGGCCTCGCGCCGGCCTGGGCGGCGCATGCGCAGGCCTTGCAGTACGAGGCGATTACCACCGTTTATGCGCACAGCGCACTGCGATTGCCGGCACCCATGCTCAGTTTGCGCACCCACGAAAATGCGCCCGCGCAATTCGTGTTTGATCGGGGCCAGTTAGGCGGCCCTGCGGGGTTGCTGGCTTTTGTGGTCAGCGCCAGCAAAGGCAGCGGTGCCCAGCTGGAGCAACAGGTGATGGCACAGGCGCTGGCGCTGGGCTGGCGCGGTCTGGTGCCGCTGCAAACGGTGGTGGAAAAGCGCGCCACGTTTGCCTGCACGCCAGGCCTGCAACGCCCGGCTGCTCAAGTTGCATCGGGTCTGGTGGCTTGCGGAGACTACGTGGAGGGCCCTTACCCGGCGACGCTGGAAGGCGCGGTGCGCTCGGGGCTCGCATCAGTGCAGCTCATCGCAACAGGTCGCACAGCTGCATCAGGTTAGCCACGGTGGCCGGTGATTTTTGGGCGTGCGGCCACGGGTGGTCACTGCGGTTGACCCACACGGCCTGCATGTCGGCGTTCAGCGCGCCCAGCACGTCCATCATCACGTCGTCGCCCACATGCAGAACCTGCGCGGGCTGGACCTCCACGGCACCCGCGGCCGCATGAAAAATACTGGGGTCGGGTTTGCCCTTGCCAAACTCACGCGCGCTGATACCCGCACGAAAGAAGCGCGAGACGCCCGTGCGAACCAGGTCCGCATTGCCGTTAGACAGACTGACCAGCGGGTAGCGGCTACTCAAATACTCCAAAGCGGGCAGGGCATCGGCATACAAATCGACCTGTTGACGAGCCGCAAAAAACACCTCATAGGCCGCTTCCGCCAACAATGGGTTGTCTTTGGCGCGGTAAAGCGCCAGACGAATGGATTCGCGGCGAACGGCACTGAGATCGTTTTTGAATTCAGGTCGACTGATCAGCACCTGGTTGCGCAAGTCACGCAGCGTCGCGGCGCTGGAGAACATGGCGGCGGTCATGGGCGCGTGCTCCGATAACCAGTCGTGCAGCTTTTTTTCAGCCCGTTCCATCGTGGGCCAGATCGGCCACAGGGTATCGTCCAGATCCAACGAAATTGCTTTGATTCTTTTTATGTCGAGCATGGCCACAAGAATACCTGCCAGGCGTGACTTGAACTCGTCAGTTCAGCACCAGAGTTACCCCTATTAATCTGTACCTGTCATTGTTTTGTCAGCTTTTTTTATGCACAAAGAACCTCCTTTTGCCCACGGCCAGACCCCTCGAACTGCCGTTTTGTTCTGCAATCTGGGCACGCCTGATGCACCCACGCCGTCGGCCGTGCGGCGGTATCTGGGCGAATTTTTGTGGGATGCGCGCGTGGTGGAGATTCCACGGCCCATTTGGTGGCTTATCCTGCACGGCATCATTTTGCGTACCCGTCCGGCCAAGTCG
>JAYUXO010000525.1:0-2360 GCA_043753505.1 Comamonadaceae bacterium | reverse complement strand
CGGAAATTTCAGGGCTATTTCTGCGTTGGTGAGCGGGGTAAATCCAGTGGGTGCCTGCAGTGAAACGGTACTGCCCGGGGTGGTGATTCTGTTGCCCCCAGGCTGTGCCATGACGTGGCCAGCCAGCAGCAAAAATGTGATGGCGATGCAGTGGGTCAAAAACGAACGGGTGTTGCGCATGGTGTGGTCCGGTGCGTTGAAGATGCGCTAATTTTCACAGCCTTGCATAAAACAAGGCGCACTTGCGAGGACATCCCAATCAGACTGGTGCAGCAGGCTGACCTCTACGGCAAGTACGCCGATGGCGGTTGGCGCACCGGTGGACACCTACACACCGGCCTTTCAACACTGAGCCCCTTCACGCTGGCGTGAATCGGCATGCACACCGACGTGAATCGGCATCCCGCTCGCGTGAGCACCCTGGGTACTATGAAATCAGTAGCTGACTATGTTGATCTGGAGCGCTTTAAAAGGCTTTTTGCAAAAATATGGCAAACCTTCTTCTTATTGCGTGATGGCTCAGCAATAATCCTTTCATCGTGAAAAAAATCACATTTGAAAGTGCCACCATGACCTTGTTTGCATCACGTCGCGCGTTCAGCGTTCGGGGTATCGGCAGCGCACTGGCGTGCGCCATGCCGGGTGCTTTTTCCAGTGCATGGGCGCAGGCCACCAGCCCGCTGGTGGCCCCTACCGATGCGGCGCTCGATGCAGCAGTGGGTGCGCAGATGCGCAGCCGCCAGATTGCCGGTGTGGCGGTGGCGGTGGTACGTAATGGGCAGGCCGTGCTGGCGCGCGCCTGGGGCGATGCGAAGCTGGCCGGTGGCGCAAACAGCGTAGCTGAAGCGGCCAAGCCCGAGACGCTGTTTTTTATAGACTCCACCACCAAGCAGTTCACTGCTGCGGCCATCATGCTGCTGGTCCAGGAGGGGCGCATGACGGTGGACGATCTGGTCAAATTGCACTTGCCGGGCGCGCCCAAAAGCTGGCAGGGCATGCGCATTCGCCATCTGTTGTCGCACACCGCCGGGCTGGCGCGCGACGTGCGGCCCTATGCGCCGATTGCCGAGCAGAACTGCAAGCTCCAAACCGTGCTGGGCCCGCTGTTCAAGCTGACACCGCAGTCGGTGCCTGGCGCACAGTTTTTATATTCCAACGCGGGCTACAACGCGCTGGCAGCAGTGATTGAGCGGGTCACCGGTGACTGCTATTTCACCTTTCTGAACAACCGCATTTTTGGTCCGCTGGGTCTGCAGCGCACCGCTCTGGCGGTCTACGCGACGCAGGCACAGCCAGGGCATGCACGCGGCTACCAGGCGGGGGCGCAAGGTGCTGCGCTGCAGTCCGTGGCACTTGTAACCCAGCCCAAAACAGCAACAGCTTTGGCTGCGCAGACCCCGCATGCACTGGGCGGTGGCGGCATTGCCAGCAATGTGCTGGAACTGGCCGAATGGGAGTCAGCCCTGCGGGGTGACGCCATCTTGACCAGCGAGACAAAAGCCCAGATGTGGACACCAACCACTCTGACCAGCGGCCAGATCAGCAACTACGGTTTTGGCTGGGAAATTGAGCCCACGGCGGCCGGCCGACTGGTGCACCACAACGGCGGCGGCTTTGGCTTTAACACCGCCATTTACCGCTACACCGACACCGGTCTGTCGGTCATCGTGTTGACCAATACCGAAGCGGCCAGCCAGCCGGGTACCCGCTCCCAAAACAATGGCGATGCGATTGCGCAAAGCGTGGCGGCCTTGTTTGATGCGAGGTTGGCGCGCTGATTCAGTGGACTGGGGATGTTCTTCACAACCCAGCCAGCCACTGCAGCAGCCGCGCATTCACAAACGCAGGCTGCTCCATGGTGAGCATGTGGCCGCATTGCGGCACCACCACGCACTGGGCTGCGGGAATCAGCGCCGCGATTTCGTCGCTGCAGTCGGGCGGGGTCAGCAGGTCAGCGTCGCCACACATCACCAGCGTGGGGCAACTGATCTGCGGCAGGTGGGGCCGCGCATCGGGGCGGGCCATGATGGCGCGGTTTTGGGCAATGAGTTGTGCGGTGCCCGCGCGCAGCACAAAAGCTAAATAACGCTGCACCAGCTCAGCGCGGGCGGCCTGGGTGGGGTGAAAAGCCAGCGCCACGTTCGGCTCAATCACCTCGCGCACCCGGCCCTGCGCAAACTGCGTAATGGCCCCTTCGCGCAGCGCACGCATCTCGGGCGACTCAGACCGGGCGTTGGTGCCCAGCAAGGCCAGACCTTTGATACGCCCAGGTGCCTGACACGCCGCTTGCATGGCCACGATGCCACCCATGGACGCACCGCAAAGCACCAGTGGGCCATCGTGCTCGGCCAGCAACGCGG
>JAYUXO010000524.1:0-5967 GCA_043753505.1 Comamonadaceae bacterium | reverse complement strand
ACCGTCAGGCAGATGGGCTCGTTGTTGCGTCGGCAAGCTGCCAACAGTTGGGTGCCGTGCGCAAACAGGCCCGTGACGTTGTAAAGCCCGGTTTCACGGTCTTTCAAGCTGGCCTCCAGTTCGCGGTCTGTGCGTTGCAGCGACTGCGCAAAGCGGGCCGCCAGTCCTATGCCCGCCACCAACATGCCCAGATGGGTCAGCCACTCAGACCAGTTGCTCACACCCAGAATCAGCGAGACGCCCAGAAACTGCAGCATTGACAAGACCACCACGGCCATCGCCCATCGCTGGTCCAGCAGAATTGCATAACCCACAGCGACGGTTGCGGTCCAGAAAAAGAAAGGACCTGCTCCACCTGCTTCACCCGAGTGCAGCTGCACGAGCGTGCCCGTGCACAACAACAGCGCCGCCCGGGCCAACAAGATCGCCGGTTGACGCGCTGGAAACTGGCGGCACCAAGCGTGCACACCCAGCGCCAGCGCGACACAGCCCCATAGCGTCCAGGCGTTGTGCAAGGGCACCACCATGCCCATCCAGCCGGTCAAGGCCGCAAGGCTCAAGCTCAGGTATTGCTCCAGCTGACGCATACGCAAACTCACGCCATCGGTTGGCGCTTGCAGGGTCAGCGCGTTGGCATGGCGATTTCGGTGGCTTCGGCGGGCAGTGGTTTTAATCACAAAAGCACAGTGGTAAGTGATGGTCGGCGTGATGTTACTGGGTGTGGCGCAAAGTTGCTCACCCCAATTCGCGAGAAATGCGGGGCCTCAACTTTTCAGTGCGCGCAGTACGTTTTCTGCAGTGGCTGGGGCGACCAGATTCACCAATTTCGTCGAGGCGGCTGCATCGCGGTGCCGTGCAGACGCGATTGCATCCCGGTCCCTGGCAGACGCGATTGCATCCCGTAGGGCCTCATACACACTGATCGCCAACATAAAGGGCGGCTCGCCCACCGCTTTGCTGCCCCCGACGTTGTCCTCGCGATTGGGCTCGTGCCACAGGTCAACGGTGAAGTGCGCGGGTATGTCGCCTGTAGCAGGGATTTTGTAGGTGCTGGGGGCGTGGGTGGTGAGTTTGCCCGCGTCATTCCACACCAGCTGCTCGGTAGTGAGCCAGCCCATGCCCTGAATGAAACCACCCTCAATCTGGCCGATGTCAATCGCGCGGTGAATGGGCGTGCCCACATCGTGCAGGATGTCAACCCGCAGCACGCGGGACTCGCCAGTCAGTGTGTCGATCGCCACTTCCGTGCACGCGGCACCGTAGGCAAAGTAATAGAACGGGCGACCGGTCAGCGTGGTTTTGTCGTAATGGATTTTTGGGGTGCGATAGAAGCCGTCGCTCCACAGCTGGATGCGGTTGGCGTAAGCGGCTTTGACCACCTCGTCGAAGCTGCGGGTGGACTTTTTGGTGGTGACAAAGCCGTCTGCAAAGCCCACGCTGCCCGCGCCCACGCCGTCCAGTCCCGCCACGAAAGCCGCCAGGTTATCCCGCACCTGGCGGGCGGCAAACTGGGCGGCGCGGCCGTTCAAGTCGGTGCCCGCCGAAGCCGCCGTTGCGCTGGCGTTGGGCACTTTGCTGGTGTCACTGGCCGTGCTGCGCACCCGGCTGGCGGGAATGCCCAGCGTGTCGGCCACGATACGGGCCACCTTGGTGTGCAAGCCCTGACCCATTTCGGTGCCGCCGTGGTTGACCTGCACGCTGCCGTCGGTGTAAACATGCACCAAAGCTCCGGCCTGGTTGAACAGCGTGGCGGTGAAGCTGATACCGAATTTGACCGGGGTGATGGCGATGCCGCGCTGGACGATGGGGCTTTGAGCATTCCACAATGAAATGTCGGTTCTACGTTGCCGGTATTGCTGATCCAGCTCTAGTTTTGATAGCAAAGGTGCGAGAATGTTGTCCTCAATCTTCATGCCGTAGTGGGTGGTGTTGCGTTCCTGAGGCGGCGCGATCGCGCTGCCGGGTGTATGTAGCGGCGCGATCGCGCTGCCGGGTGTGGTGTTGTCGCCATACAGATTGCGCAGGCGCACATCCAGCGCGTCCAGACCCAGCACCCTGGCGATGTCGCCCATGATGGCCTCGATCACGACCATGCCCTGCGGCCCGCCAAAGCCGCGAAAGGCGGTGTGGCTTTGGGTATTCGTCTTGCAGCGGATCGAAGTGATTTCAACGTCGCTCAAGTAGTAAGCGTTGTCGGCGTGAAAAATAGCCCGGTCGGCCACCGGGCCGCTCAAATCGGCGCTGAAACCGCAGTTCACCGCCATTTGAAGCTTCAAACCGAGCAGCAGGCCGGTGTCGTCAAAACCTGCTGTGTAGGTGTATTCAAACGGGTGGCGCTTGCCGGTGATCAGAAAATCGTCGTCGCGGTCCAGCCGCAGCTTCACGGGTGCTTTGAATTTGCGCGCCGCCAGCGTGGCCCACACCGCCAGGTGCCCGGCCTGCGTTTCCTTGCCGCCAAAACCACCCCCCATGCGACGGCATTCCACCGTCACGTCGCTGTTTGGAATGCCCAGTGCATGCGAGATCCAGTGCTGCACCTCGCCAGGGTGCTGCGTGCTGCTGTGAATACGCCATTGGCCCTGCTCTTGTGGCATGGCATAGGCCACTTGTCCTTCAAGATAGAAGTGTTCCTGGCCGCCGACGGACAGGGTGCCACTCAGGGTGTGCGGGGCCGATTTGAGTGCGTGCCCGGGCTCGCCGCGCCGCACGCTGACGGGGGGCAGCACATGGCTGTTTTTCTCCAGTGCATCTTGCACGGTGAGGATGGCAGGCAGGGCGTCGATGTGAAGCTGCACCTGACGGGCGGCGCGGCGCGCTTGCATCGTGCTGTCGGCTACCACCAGGCCGATGACCTGGCCGACGTGTTGCACCGTGCCCTGGGCAAAGATGGGTTCGTCGTGCACGAAGGTGGCAAGCAGCCGGTCACCCGGAATGTCAGAGCCCAGCACCAAGCCGCGCACGCCGGGCATTTGCAGGGCTTTCGTGGCATCAATTGCCAGCAGCGTGCCGTGGGCGACGGTGGACAGGATGGGCGCGGCATGCAGCGTGCCTTTGAGCTCGGGCATGTCGTCAATGTAGGTAGCGGTGCCGGTGACGTGAGCCACGGCGGATTCATGGGGCCCGGATGTTCCGTGTGCCGCGTTTTCAAGCGTTTTCTTCGCCGCGTGCCCCCACGCCAGCCCTCCCCCGGAAGGGAAGGAAGCTGAATCCAATCGTGTCGTCATGCCATCTCCTCCAACCCAAACCGCTCCAGATTAATCCCCTGTACGCCCTGCAGTTCCAGCCAGAAACGCTGCATCAGCGCGCCCAGCACCTGGGTTCGGTAGGCGGCACTGGCGCGCATGTCGCTGATCGGCTGAAATTCGGCCTGCAGAACGATTGCTGCATTGTCAAAAGTGCCTTTCTCCCTTGTTTTACCTGCTAGAGCAGCTTCTGTTTTGATAGCGCTCACCGGCGTTGCCGCCACGCCGCCGACACCGATGCTGGCGTGTTTGATCAGACCGTTTTCGACATGAAGATGGATAGCCAGGCACACGGCGGAGATGTCGTCGTCGAAGCGTTTGGAGATTTTGTAGACGCGCAGGTGTTGGCCCGTCACAGGCCGCGGCACCTTGATCCACCCCAACACCTCATCGGCAGCCATCACATTTTTGCGGTACCCCGTGTACAACTTCTCAATGGGCATTTCCCGCTCACACAGCCGCCCCTCGCGCCAACTCATCAGCACCACCGTAGCCCCCAACGCAATCAGCAGCGGCATCGAGTCGCCAATCGGCGAACCGTTGGCCACATTGCCGCCCAGGGTGCCGCTGTTGCGCACGGTCAGACCGGCAAAGCGGTTTGAGAACGTCTTCAGTTGCGGCCACAAATCAACCAACGCAGCAAAGGCGTCCGCCAAGGTCACGGCTGCGCCGATGGCCAGGTGGTTCGTGCGGTGCTCCACCCGTCGTAACGGCGCGCACCGCGTCACATCCAGCACCTGCGCAAACTGACGGTGCTGCTTGTTGATCCACAAACCCACGTCGGTACAACCGGCCACCAGTTGGGCTTGTGGATAAGTGGCGCGGGCTTGCAGGAAGGCGGGCAGGGTTGTAGGGGCCATGTAGGCCGGTTTTAGAGCCAAATCGGCCGTTAGCCCTTGTAAAGACTGCTCAAGCAGCTTCAATTTTGATAGCAAACTAGTTTCATCAACAGCCACATGCGGCAGGCTACTCATGGCCTGCGCGGCATCCAGAATGGGCCGGTACCCCGTACAGCGGCACAGGTTGCCGGACAGCTCTTCCTGCGCCAGCTCGCGCGTGATGCTGCGGCCTTTACACACATGGTTCTGATACATGCCAAACAGGCTCATGACAAAGCCCGGCGTGCAAAAACCGCACTGCGAACCGTGGCAGTCGACCATGGCTCGCTGCGCTGGGTGCAGCGTGTCAGGCTGCGCTGGGTGCAGCGTGTCAGTACTGGCCGGGTGCAGCCCATCGGAAGAAGCCAGATCCTCCACCGTCCACAGCGCCAGCCCATTGATCGAATGCGCCAGGCGAATGCAGCTGTTGACGGCCCGGTAGCGCACACCCTCACCTTCGATTTCAGCGGTCACCACGGTGCAAGCCCCGCAGTCGCCCTCGCCGCAGCCTTCTTTGGTGCCGGTGCATCCGAGGTCTTCGCGCAGCAGGTCCAGAAGGGTGCGGTCGGGTGCTACATTGCCCAGCGAGACTATCTGGCCGCGACGAATGAACTGAATGTTTTGCGTGTGCATATCAACAAGTATCCAAAAATCAATGGTATGGCAGCTAACCCGACTTCATCTGTGATCACCCCACGCCTGGTGCTGGCAAACATCAGCAAACGCTATGGCGCAGTAGCCGCCAACAGCGACGTGTCGCTCACAGTGCTCCCAAGCGAAATCCATGCCGTGCTCGGCGAAAACGGTGCCGGTAAATCAACCTTGATGAAGATCATCTACGGCTCGGTCAAACCTGACGCGGGCACGGTGGCATTCGATGGCACATCGGTGCACATTAAAAACCCACAGCAAGCGCGTGCTTTAGGCATCAGCATGGTGTTTCAGCACTTCAGCCTGTTTGAGTCGCTCACCGTGGCGCAAAACGTGTGGCTGGGGCTTGACAAAAGCCTGTCGCTGGATCAAGTGTCGCAGCGCATCACCGCCAAAGCCAGCGAATACGGGCTGGACATGGACCCGCTGCGTCCGGTGCACACGCTCAGCGTGGGCGAGATGCAGCGGGTGGAAATCATTCGCGCGCTGCTCTCCGAGCCGCGCTTGTTGATATTGGACGAGCCCACTTCGGTGCTTACGCCTCAGGCGGTGGACAAGCTCTTTGTGGTGCTGAAAAAGCTGGCGGTGCAAGGCTGCAGCATCTTGTACATCAGCCACAAACTGCACGAAATCCGCGCCTTGTGCACGGCGTGTACGGTGCTGCGTGGCGGGCGGGTCACGGGTGTGTGCAACCCGCAAGACGAGAGCAACGCCAGCCTGTCGCGCCTGATGATCGGGGCCGAGCCACCGGTGTTGGCACACCGCGAAGTGCAACCGGGGCAAGTGGTGCTGAAGGTCAACAACCTGAGCCTGGCCAGTGACGACCCGTTTGGTGTGGGGCTGGTGAATGTGAATCTGCAGGTGCGCGAAGGCCAGGTGCTGGGCATCGCAGGCGTGTCGGGCAACGGGCAAAAAGAGCTGCTGCGCGCATTGTCGGGCGAAGATGCGCGTGCGCCGGTTGATGCGGTGGTGCTGACAGGCAAGAGCGTCGGCAAGCTGGGGCCGCAGCCGCGCCGCGCCTTGGGTTTGCAGTTTGTGCCCGAGGAGCGGCTGGGGCGCGGCGCGGTGCCGCAGCTCAGCCTGGCGCATAACCTGCTGTTGACACAAAAGCAGCCATCCGCGTGGATTCAGCTTGGCACTTTGCAGCAGCAGGCCCGTGCGGTCATCGCGCATTTCCAGGTCAAGGCCAGCGGGCC
>JAYUXO010000523.1:0-14460 GCA_043753505.1 Comamonadaceae bacterium | reverse complement strand
GCCAGGGTGGTGGGCGTGATGGTTCACGCTCCGATGGTCGGGGTGGCGAGCGTCGGGGCGGACGCGAGGGCGAGCGGCGTCGGGGGGGACGCGACGGTGAGCGCCGTGACGGACGGGTAGAAGGACGTGGGGATGGACGCGGGGATGGACGTAGCGACGGGCGCGGGGATGCACGTGTGGAAGGCCGCGCCGATGCACGTGGCGAGCCGCGCCGCAACGACGCACGCAACGAGCCTGCCGTGCCCGGTCATGACAACGCTGCACCTCGCCGCAACGAACGCGGCGAGAGCCGTGGCGAGCGTGGCGCAGAACGTGAACGCGCGCCACGTGAACCGGGTGGCCGCGATCGACGTGATGGCGATGTACGCGCACTGGCGCAGCCAGACATGCAGGCTGACGGCAGCGGCGACGCCGCAGCGCCTGCCACGGTAACCGAGGTGCGCAACGAACGTACCGACACACGCGGTGAGCGCGCACCGCGCAGCGAGCGCACCACGGAACGGGCACCCCGGGGCGGTGAGCGCGCACCGCGTGGCGAGCGAGGGGGCGAGCGTGGCGAGCGTGGCGAGCGGGATGGTCAAGACGACACCTCGGCAGGCCGTGCACCGGCACGTGATGACCAGCCCAGTGCACAACAAGAACTGGCTTTGGCCGATGGTGCCGCTTTGGGCGCAGCACCCACGGGGCAGGCACCCGATGTAGCCCCACGAGCGGAGGGCGAACGCCGTGAACGGCGGGGCCGCGACCGCTATGGTCGCGAGCGACGTGAGCGTGGCGAGCGCAGCTTTGAGCCGGACGCCGCCGGGACTGATTTGTCTGATGCATCACGGCCTGCACAAAGTGTGTCTCCAGGCGCAATGGGTGCTGCAGACATGCCTTCGCAGTCAATTTACGAAACAAATCGGCCTCACACCCAATTGGATACTGCTCAAGCAGCTACTCCTTTGATAGCGGTCCAGGTGCCGTCTCCAGTTCTTGCGGTAACGCCTGCGGTGCTGCCTGCCCCGCCGGTTGCCATGCCTGAACCGGTACCCACACGCGCTGCTCCCCTCGCAGCGCCGGCACCAGCGCCAGCCAGCCGCAGCCTGCCCAAAATCGCCAGCTTTGCATTGCCAATCGACGATATGAATCAGGTGGCGCAGGCGTCAGGTCTGCAATGGGTCAACTCCGATGCCAGCAAGATTGCGGCGGTGCAAGCCGCTATTGCCGCCGAACCCAAACCCGTGCGCGTTCCGCGTGAGCGGCCACCGGTGGTTCAGGCGGAAGCTTCGCCTCTGGTACTGGTCGAAACCAAGCGGGATCTGCGGGACTTGAAGCTGCCGATCGACGGATGACGGGATGACATCGCGCTGCACGCCCTTGTGAAGCGCTGGTCGGATCGTGGGTTTCGGGGTTGCCCGACAGCGACTGTCTTTTCTTTGCTTCGCCAAAGAAAAGACAAGCAAAAGAAAAGGCGACCCGCAGTCTGGGCCCTGCGCTTCGCTTGGGGGTGCCTTGCGGTGCTCAAACCCAGCGGTGTCATGTGCAACCTGGCCTGCGGTTCAAACAAGCACGTGCCCTGATCCGCTGGGTTATGTGCTCCTCAGCCCAGCCAGGACGGGGTTATGCATCCCTAGGGAACCCAAGCTAAGCAGGACATCATCGGGCGGCTTCAAACTCCAGCGTCACAAACCGGCTCTTCCAGGCCGGTTTTTTTTCGTCTGGGTGTGGAATATCGAGCTGCGAGGCCCGCAGCAACCAGCGGCCGCCAAACGGAAGGATGTGACGCAGGTGGCCCTGGGCATCGGATTGCTGCCACACCCGTAGGGATCCTCTGACTAACCTCGTGCGGTCTGCGATCAAACGGACTTGGGCGTTTCACTGCGTTGCTTTTCTTGTCAATAGCCCGCTATTGACAAGAAAAGACGCCTTGCGCTGCATCCCAATCCGTTCGCCGCAATTGCGCACGAGGTTAGTCAGAGGTTCCCTAGCGGGTTGCGCTCGCTGACCAGCTCTACGGACAGATCAGGCAGGGGTTTGCCGTCTCGCAACACTTGAAACAGCAGTGGCTGGCCCACGGCCAGCGGTACGCTACCCAAGGGCACGATTTCCAGCCCCAAGCCCTGCGGCCTTCGCGGCGCGCGAATTTCATTCAGGTAGACCTGCACCAGCGGCGGCTCGATTTCAATGTCGTGTGCTTTCAGCGCCAGCCAGCAACTGCGCAGCGCCGCATCGTCTCCAGGGCCTTGCCTTGCCTGCAGCACCAGGCTGCGCGGCAGCACCCGCTGGGCGCGCAGTGGCACAGACGGATTGCGCAGGCTACGGCAGGCTGACTGCACCACACTGGCCGGGGCCACTGCAAACTCACCCAGCGGGTAGCGGTCGCCCGTGGGGAGGCTCAGATGCAGCGCCTGCGGTTCGCCGTCTGCTTGCTCGACGGTGCCTGGCGGGCTCAGCCAACTGTCGTGCGCCGTCGCAGGGGTTGGCGAGACGGCGAACAGGGCCAGTGCGCAGCAGGCGGCAAGGTATGGATAAGACATATTTAAAGCGTTTTAGGGCTATAGCCCTTTTATATATTGCTCAAGCAGCTATTAATAAATGAGCACCTCAAGCAACACGGGCGGTTGTGCCTGACAGCAACACGGGTGCGACACCCGGCCGGTTTCAAACGCTGGCTGCGCGTTGGTATGCCCGTTGCGCGGCCACGGTGTCGCCGCGTTGCTCGGCCAGCCGGGCCAACGCACGCCAGGCGCTGCGCTGTAAGCCGGGGTCGGTCAGCAAGGTGCTGGCCTGACTGAGCAGTTGCTGGGCTTTCCCCCACAACTGGCGCTGCTGGCAGGCCATGCCCGCCAGGTACAGCAGCACGGCTTCGCGAGGATTTTTCTGTTGGGCCACCTCAAGCCGGGCCAGCCAGGTCGCGTCAAGCGAATCAAACCCGGCCTCCAGGGCAAGTGCCAGCTGCACGCGCAGTCCGTCAGACAAAGTGTCAAAACTATTAAAGACGGGCAGCAACCAGTTGCGAGCCATGTCGGCATTGGGGTCAGACGCAGGCCGGGCAACGAGAGGGGGCGCGGTGAGATCCGCTTCCTGTTGGGTGCGCGCCTGCGCAGAGGGGTCAACAAAGTCCATCAACCGCCGTGCCGCGTGTATCGCTAACTCGGGCATGGCGCGCTCGGCGGGCTCCAGCGCATCCCACGCGCGGCGCAGCTGGGCGCTGTCGTGCGCCTGGCCAATCGCCTCCAGCGCCAGGCCTCGCACGATGCTTTGCCCCGCACTGATGGAGAACGCACGGTGTTTAGCCAGCAAGCGCGCAGTTTCCAACGCCGCCTGGGTCTGGCCGCCTCGGCGCGTGGCTTTGAGCTTCAGGCGCAGCGCTGCCGTACGCCGTCCGGCCCCTTGCGGCAACTGAGCCAGCGCCGCCAATGCCGCATCGCTATCGTTTTCATACAGCGCCCAGCGAGCCGCGCGCAGCAACGCGCCTTCTTGTGTGCCGCCTGAACTACCACCTGAAGCCGGGCTGGAAACCGCCAGCGCCAGTTGCAAATGATGGTCGCGGCTCGCCCGGTCTTGCAGGGCTTGGGCGCTTTCGGCGGCCAACAAATGCGACAAGCTGCGAACCTGCGCCGAGTTGGCCGGGGCGTGACCACTGGCAGACAGGGTTTGCTCCTGTGCCAGCGCCAGCTGCGCCGACTTGCGCGCCCGCAAAAACCGCCCGGCCAGCAAGTTGGACAGTGCTCCCAGCACCGCCACATGCATCGCCCGCTCGCGCTGCTGGGTGCGCCAGCGCAAAGCCTGCTGGGGTAAATCGAACAGCGCGGCTAGCGCGCGTAGGGCACCGTGCACGAGCATAAACAGCGCAAATAACAACAGCAGCACCAGGTTCAACGACAAGTCCACCCGCCACGGTGGCCAGTACAGGGTGACCGTGCTCTGGTTGTTGCCAGCAAACAAGGCAATGGCCACAGCGACGCCGAACAGGGCCAGGAACCACAGGGCGATGCGCATCAGTTCACCCGCCACCAGCAGGGTGCGAAGATGCACATTTTTGCGCAAGCCTGGTTTTTTTCCCTCGCCCGTCGGGGCAAAGCGTTGGGGTGAGGGGCAGTTCGATACAGAGCCTGTGCGACGTTACAGCCCTTACCCCCACGCGCAAACGGGAGAGGGGGTAACGCGTTGTACTGTCTGCGGGGTGCGCGGGGCAAACAGGGATACGCAGAAACGGGCATGGAGGGCGCATTCATCTTCCCGCCGCCGCCGTAGTGAGCGCGGCCAGGGTTTCGTCGATGCGGGGCAGCTCCACTGCGCGCAATTGCGCTTGGGCCTGCTGCAATTGGCTGGCCGCCGTCTGGGTACGGCGGGCGGCGGGGTCGAAATATCGGTTGAGCGCGGTTTGTGCGACGGCCAGATCAGAGCGGGCCGATTCGGTCTGGCGGGCCAGCAAGCCCAGGCGGGCATTCAGCAGTTTCAGCTTAAGGTTTTCACGCAGAAAAAAAGACTGCTCGGGCGACAGCAAGGCTGCCTCGGGCTGCTCGATGCGGCTGACGCGCACCAGCTTGCGCGCCTCGGCCACAAACTGGGTTTGCACTTGGGACAAAACCCAGCGCCAACCGGTGAGTGGCTCTTCAGATGGCGACAAGGCAACCCCGGGTCTGGTGCGCGCAGCGTCGGCCAGTGCCACCGCATTCGCCAGCGGCAAATCGTCGACTTGGCGCACCAAATCGTCCAACTTGCCCAGCAAAGCGGGTAAATCAACCGCGTTGGCGGTTTTGATCCGCTCCACATCACGCGCCATGGCGTTGCGCAGTCGCGTCAGGCGGGGCTGGGCGGCGCGGGCCAGGCGCTGGTCGGCAGTGCGCAGTGCGGCCAGCAGGGGCTCGACGCTGCCGGTCAGTTGCGCTTGCTGCTGTGCCAGACGTACGGCCGATTCGATGTCAACCACCAGGTTCTCATCGCGCGAACGCGACAGGCTTTGCATCAGCTCTTCCAGCTGGGTGCGCTGCAGCGCCACCTCGCTCAGGCGCGCATCCTGCACGGCCTGACGCGCGGCTGTTTCGCGGGCCAGCTCTTGCGCTTCTTTGGCCACGGCGCGGGCCTCGATGGCGTAAGCCCCCGAATCAGCGCTCTGACGGGCCAACTGCTCTTGCACGTTGGACAGCTTTTGCCACAGCGAAAACGTGGCGATGGCGGTAATCAGCAGCGCAACGCCCAACGCCCACAAGAAATAGTGGTGGGGGGCAGCGGCAGTTTGTGGTGCGGAAGGCGGGGCAGGCATTGACGACGGGTCGCCAGCAGCAGGTGTTGGGGCCGGGCCGGGGGCTGGAGCTGCCGGTGTGTTCAGACCTTCTGTCGCCGCATCGGACACCGTGGCATCAGGCAGGGTGGTGCCAACTTCAAGCGGAGAACTCATGCAATCGATTCTAGGGCCGCGATGACAGCGGGCAGGGTGGGCCGTGATTCGTAAACAACAGAAAAACCAGCATCCTGTGCAGCCAGTGTGATCCGCGGATGGGTGGTCAGGGCCTGGGCCTGAAACGCAGGGTTAGCCGGGGCTGACGGAAACAATGTTTGCCAGTGAGCCACCGCCTGTGAGCTGCTGAACAGCCACAGTGCGGGTTGTCGAAAAACTCTCGCTACCAAGGCCACATCAGGTGTGGGCGCGCAGCGGCGGTAAGCCACCAGCGTGTCAACCTGCGCGCCCCGCGCGTGCAGTTGCTGGGCCAGCCAGTCACGCCCGTCCGGGTCGCCTGCTTCGTTGCCGCCGCGCACCAGCAGCACGCGGTGGCCAGGGGTGATTTGCTGCGAAACGAGGAGCCACAGCGCCTCTGAGTCAAATTGCGCCGCATCGTCAGCCGGTGCGTCAATCTGGCTGGGCGCTGCGCCGACTTGAAGCAGAGCGTGGCGCGTTCCGGGGCCTGTTGCCCACCAACGAAGGTCAACAGTTGCTCCTGTATTAATAGCTGTTTGAGCAGTATCTAAAGGGGTTAGAGGCCAACTTGGCTTAAAAAAAGCGTTGACAGCCTGGCTGCTCACAAACATGACCGCCTGCCACCGCTGAGGCTGCTGTAACTGCGCATGCGCACGCACCACTGCGGCTGAATCCAGCGGCGGGGCAATGGCGATCAACGGAAACGCCAGCGTATCGTGGCCTCGCTCGCGCAATGCCTGCGTCCAGCGACTGGCGTCGGGCTCGGGGCGGGTGACGATGATCTGGCAGTTCATGGCTTCTTGCCTTCCCCTTCCGGGGGAAGCTGTGGATGGGGGCAAAAACGCATGCGCAGCGACCTCATTCCGTCATCTGGTTGCGCAACCGCAGCGCCACCCGCTCACCCAGGGCAGCGGCTTGCGCCAGATCAGTCACGGCGGCCTGGCCCTCGGCATGTAGCAACGCGCTTGCAGGCTGCCCTGGCTGCCCTGGCTCGGTATTGCCCCAGGCTGCCCGCAAATGCAATTGCGCCCCATGCCACACCGCAAACGCGGCCAGCGGCATTGAACAGCTGCCACCCATGACGCGGCTAACCGCGCGCTCGGCAGCGGTGGCCAGCCAGGTGGGCATGTGCGCCAGCGCAGCTAACGCCCGCACCAGGTCAGCGCGGTCTTGCCGCACTTCAAGCCCCAAAGCCCCCTGCCCGGCGCAAGGGAGCATGTGCTCGGGCGCAAACACGCTGCGAATGCGCTCGCTTAAGCCCAGGCGCTTCAAACCCGCCGCAGCCAGCACGATCGCCTGGTACCCGCCGTCATCGAGCTTGCGCAAACGGGTGTCCAGGTTGCCGCGTAGTGGCTCAATGCGCAGGTCGGGCCGCAACGCCTGCAATTGCACCAGGCGACGCAAGCTCGAGGTGCCTACGACGGCGCCCTGTGGCAGGTCTTGCAATGATTCAAATTGTGGCGACACAAACGCATCGTGCGGGTCTTCACGTTGCAACACACAGGCCAGCGCAAAGCCATCGGGCAACTCCATGGGTACGTCTTTCAGCGAATGCACGGCAATGTCGGCCCGGCCATCGGCCAGTGCGGTCTCCAGCTCTTTGACAAACAAACCTTTGCCGCCGACCTTGCTGAGCGGACGGTCCAGAATCTGGTCGCCCAAAGTGGTCATGCCCAATAAACTCACGCTCTGACCTTGTTGTTCCAGCAGCGCCTTTACATGCCCGGCCTGCCACAAGGCCAGGCGGCTTTCGCGGGTGGCGATGACTAATTTGCCCAGATTTTCCATGCTCGCTCGTAACCTTTTTGTAACTGCCTGACGACGGTCGATGCTAGCATTTGCTTAAAAATTAAGCACCGAAAAATAATATGACAGAACACCTCAAAACCGCACCCAAAACCCCATCCGTTCCTAAAAACGAACGCCCGCTGGTCGAAGACATCCGCTTGGTGGGCCGCATTCTGGGCGAAGTGATTGCGGAGCAGGAAGGCCAACCGGCCTACGAGTTGGTTGAGCAGATTCGCTTTTTGTCAGTGGCATTTCGCCGCGATGCCGACGCCGCCGCAGACAAAGCCCTGGCCAAGCTGCTCAAGGGCTTGAGCGCTGACCAGACGGTAAGCGTCATTCGCGCGTTCACCTATTTCAGCCACTTGGCCAACCTGGCCGAAGACCGCCACCATATCCGCCGCCGCGTGCTGCACGAGCGCGCCGGCGACACGCAGGAAGGCAGCATCGAAGTGGCGCTGGCCCGCCTGCGCTGGGCGGGGATAGCGCCCAAAGCGATAGCGGCCATGCTCTCGCAGGCCCACGTATCGCCGGTGCTCACTGCTCACCCTACCGAGGTGCAGCGCAAAAGTATTCTGGATGCCGAGCGCGGCATTGCCAACTTGCTGACTGCACGCGATGACCTGCGCGCACGGCTGCTACCTGGTTTGCCAAAAGACGCCCTGGCCCTGCGTGAACTAGCCGCCAACGAGGCCCAGCTACGCGCCCACGTGACCCAGCTGTGGCAAACCCGTCTGCTGCGCTTTACCAAGCTCACGGTGGCCGACGAAATTGAAAATGCGCTGAGTTATTACGACGCCACCTTTCTGCGCGAGATTCCCAAGCTCTACGCCAACCTGGAGCGCGAGCTGGCGGGTCAAAGCGTGGCCAGCTTTTTGCGAATGGGCCAGTGGATTGGCGGTGACCGCGATGGCAACCCCAACGTGACCGCGCAAACGCTGGAATACGCACTGCAACGCCAGGCCGAAGTGGCACTGCGCCACTTGCTGACGGAAGTGCATTTGTTGGGCGGCGAGTTATCGCAATCGGCGCGGCTGACTTCGTTCAGCACTGACATGCTGGCGCTGGCAGGCCGCTCGCCCGACGTTAACGAACACCGGCAAGATGAACCTTACCGCCGTGCGCTCACCGGCGTGTACGCCCGGTTGGCCGCCACTTTGAAAACGCTGACCGGCGGCGACGCGGCCCGCCATGCCTTGCCACCACAAAACCCGTATGGCGCAGCCGAAGAACTGCTGGCTGACCTGCGCACGATTGAAACCTCGCTGCTGGCCAACCACGGCCAGGCGTTGATTGCGCAGCGCCTGCAGCCGTTGCTGCGAACAGTGGAAGTTTTTGGCTTTCACCTGGCCACGCTCGACCTGCGCCAAAGTTCGGACAAGCACGAGGCGGTGGTCGCCGAGCTGCTGGCTACCGCGCGGATGCAGGCCGACTACGCCGCGCTTGATGAAACAGCCAAACGCGCCCTGCTTGTCAAGCTGCTGAACGAAGCACGACCCCTGCGCGTGATGGGTGCCGTCTACACCGAACTGGCCATGAGTGAGTTGGCGATTTTTGAAGCCGCCCGCACCGCCCGCCAGCGCTATGGTGCCCAGGCGATTCGCCACTACATCATCAGCCACACCGAAACCGTGAGCGACCTGCTGGAGGTGCTGCTGCTGCAAAAAGAAGTGGGCCTTTTCACTGGCACGCTGGACGCTGCGGCAGTGGCCGATTTGATCGTGGTACCTCTGTTTGAAACGATTGAAGATCTGCGCAATGCCGCGCCCATCATGGGCGAGTTCTACGCACTGCCCGGCATCACCTCCATGGTTCAACGCGCCGGAGGCCGCCAATACTGCGAGCAGGACATCATGCTCGGCTACAGCGACAGCAACAAAGACGGCGGCATTTTTACCAGCAACTGGGAACTGTATCGGGCGGAAACGGCCCTGGTGGAGCTGTTTGACGGGTTACAGGCCCCCACGTTTGCCACTGCGTGTGCTGCATTGCCCCGAGTCGGGGAAGGAGCCCTGACTTCGTCAGAACGGGGGGCGCGTTCCGCCTTGGGGCGGCCCGGCGGCGGCACAGCCAATATCCAGCTACGCATGTTCCACGGGCGCGGCGGCACGGTAGGCCGTGGCGGCGGCCCCAGTTACCAGGCCATCCTGGCCCAGCCACCCGGCACCGTGCGCGGGCAAATTCGCCTGACGGAGCAGGGCGAGGTGATTGGTTCCAAATACGCCAACCCCGAAATCGGCCGCCGCAACCTGGAAACACTGGTCGCCGCCACGCTGGAAGCCACCTTGCTACAACCCACGCAAACCGCACCCCAATCGTTTCTGGATGCAGCGGCGCAGCTGTCTCAAGCCAGCATGGCCGCCTACCGCGCGCTGGTGTACGAAACCCCCGGTTTTGCCGACTACTTTTTCAGCGCCACGCCGATCCGCGAAATCGCGCAACTCAACATCGGCTCCCGCCCGGCCTCCAGAAAAGCCAACCAGCAAATCGAAGACCTGCGCGCCATCCCGTGGAGCTTCAGCTGGGGCCAGTGCCGCCTGACCCTGCCGGGCTGGTACGGCTTTGGCAGTGCTGTAGAGCATTTTTTAAGCCAAAACGGCTCGCAAGGCACAACCAGACTGCTCAAGCAGCTACAAAAAATGCAGCGCGACTGGCCTTTTTTCAAAACCCTGCTGAGCAACATGGACATGGTGATGGCCAAAAGCGACCTGGCCCTGGCCAGCCGCTATGCCGATCTGGTGCCCGACGCCCGCCTGCGCAAAAAAGTGTTCACGGCGATAGAAGCCGAATGGCACCGCACCGCACAAGCGCTGGCCCGGATCACCGGCGACAAACAGCGCCTGGCCACCAACGCCGCCCTGCAGCGCTCCATCCGCCACCGATTCCCGTACATCGACCCCCTGCACCACCTGCAAGTCGAACTCATCCGCCGCCACCGCGAAGCCCAGAAAGGTGAGGCTGGGGACGAAGCACAAGACGAGCGCGTGCAGCGGGGCATTCACCTGTCTATTAACGGGATTGCGGCGGGGTTGCGCAATACGGGGTAGCGAATTTGCTATGTTTTACATAGCTGCCTGAGCAGTATACAAAAGGGCTGTTACTGGTTTTGGCGTGTAAGTCTCGTAACCCTCACGGCGATCGAATGGCCCTTAACTGCGCGTCGGCCAAATCCACCAGCAGCGCCTGCCCGTCCGGCAACACCCGAAACTCACCGTAGCGGGCGGCTTCCCAGCGCTTGGCTTGGCCTTCCTCAAAAAACCAAGCGTCGGTCACCACCACCCATTGGCCGTCTTTGCGCGTGAGTTGCAACAGCATTTCCTGGGGCCCCAAGGGCGCACCAGCACCGTACATGCGCTCGGGTTTGGCAACGCCGCGCGGGTCCAGCGTGACCACCATGCGCGGGCGCTGCGCGCTCAGGCTGTCCAGTGGGCTGGTCATTGGGTCTGCCGCTTGCAGGGCGGCAAAGCGCAAACGCATGAAGTCGCCCTGCATCAAGGAGCGAGGGTCTTGCGGCATCAGTTCCATGTAGACACGCTGGCCGTTGGCAATGAGCTGCTGCTTTTGCCAGATCGACACGTTGACCACCACCAGTGTGATCAACATACCCGCCACAATCACTTGCCAAGCCTTGTTCGGCTGCACACGCGTATCGGGCGGCAAAAGTGCCGGCGTGACCGCGCGCCGGTGGCTCAACCAGGCCAGAGCGCCCAGCACGCTGCCTGCGGCAATCAGCAGCAGCGCTTTGTCGGCCAGCGGCCAATGCAGTTGGTAATAAAACGCGCCCACCACCCAAACAGCCGCAGCGGCGCAAGCGCCCACCAACCGCCAGTGCCTTTGCGTGGCGCAAACAACCAGAGCCAGACAGGCCGCGCCCAGCGTGGGCATGAACCAGGCCAAGCCCGTGAGCACAACCGTCAAGACCGCTGCCTGCACCAGCGCTGCGCGGGTACGCAGAAACGGCCATGCCCACAGGGCCACAGCGGCGGTGCACACCATCAGCAGAGCAGACACGCCCTGGCGCGCCGGGCTATCGCTCCAGTTGGTGTCGGTGCCAAACGAAGTGTGGCCCGCCACCAGAAAGCTGCTGCCCGTCACCCACACCAGGCCCACCAAAGCCGCCAGCAGACAACCGGCACCAAACGGCGTCAGCCATGCTGCCAGCGTGAGCCGCCGGATACCCAACAGGCCCAGCCACACCAGTAGCACCGCATGCAGTTGCCAGTACGCCAGCATGTGCCAGTTGCCGCAGCGCCCGCCGCAATCCAGACCTGACAGCAGCCACACCAGCAGGCCCGCTGCCAGCGCACCCAGCAGCACCCGCAACCAGTCTTTGGGCAGTGCCCAGGCCAGCGTTGTCGCCAGGACGAGCATCAGCAGCCTGCCGTCCAGTCCGCGCAGGTCGTGGTCGATGGCCACGCCCAGGGCACCCAGCCCCACCATCAGGCTGGGTATGGCCAACTGTTCTAAAAATATCGGGGCGGTGTGCGAACGCAACACCATCAGCGCTGCGCCCGAGGCCATCACGCCCACGAAATACAACCCCGTCGTACCGTTTTGGGGGTTACCTACCAAGTACGTGACCACCGCCATGAAGGGCACCGCTGACAGCCAGGCACCCAGGGCGGTTAGCAGCACCACGGGCCAGGGACGAGCGCTGGAATGTTGTGCGTCGCTCATGCGGCGGCTCCTACGCTGCGACGCGACAAGCGCATGAGCAGGCTGACCGATGCAGCCAGCAAACCAGCGGCCACCAAGCCGATGAGCAGCGCCCGCCCTACCCAGTCGCCGCTCGTGTCGTCAAACAACCAGCGCACGAGGCCAGCAATCAACAACACATTCACACCCAACACGATGGCGCTGGCCGCAAACACATCCCACCACTTGGGAACGCTCAATACCCCCAGGCCCAGCGCCAGCACTAGCAAGCCCAGCGGGTATTGGGGCGCAGGAGGGCTTTTCAGCAAAGCCCCAATGGCAGTGGTGGCAACCGCCATCACGACCAGCATGGCGGCCAGCCGAAAGCTCCACAAGCCTGCCCCGGTGTAGCGTGCCAAGGCGGGGCTCAGCCCTACGGACAGCGCAAAACTGGCTGACCAGGCCATTAGGTGCAGGGGCACCTGGGCGGCGCTGGTACTCCAGCGCTGGCCGCCCAAGGCGTAAGCCCACAGCGCGATCGCGGTGGCCGCCACCAAAGCCCAGGGCGCCCACAGCACATCCGAGCGCGTGGCCCAGCACAGTGGCAAGGTCAGCGCCGCCCACAATGCAAACAGCTGCCAGGGGTCGGCCCCCGTTTGATAGGTTTGGCCAAAATAGGCCAACAACGCGCCCACACCCAGCAAGCACAGCAAGCCCAGAGCCACGCGGGCGGGCAACAGAAACGCCGCGCCCAAACCGGTGGCCAGCACAAGGCCTTGCAACAAAGCAAACTGGCCAACCCGGCCCATGACCTGCCAGTTGGCCGCGATCCACATCACGACACCCAAGCCCAGCAGCGCCGCGGCCAATAGCGCGACGCTGTGCACAAGCCGCTGCTGCGGCAACAAATCAGATGGGTTCATGCAAGCTCACGGTGATGCAAAAGAAGAGGTGCGCAAGATAGCTGAAATGCCGCCACCGCCAACGCTTGAATGGGAAAGTTCCGACTTTCGATACCCCATGCCGCGCGACACGATACTTTCAGAAAGCAATCGGTTTATGCCCGATTGCTATTATTTATATAGCTGTTTGAGCAATAGATACAAGGGCTACCACGGGTTTTGACCCACAAGTTCAAGTGTCCGATGCTCACCCCGCCTGCCGCCACAGCATCACCGCCAGCCCCAGCATCGTCAACCGACCACCACATCCAGCACCCGCCAGGCCAGCGGCTTGGCCAACAGCGGGGCCAGCCATCGGGCACCGTAGCCCAGCATCAAGAACCACAGCCCGCTGGCAGCGGCACCGCCCAGCACAAACCAGGGGCGGTGATCGGTGGTTTGCTGCGCGCCCACTGAGCCGACCAGCAGCAAAGTGTCCAAGTACACGTGCGGGTTCAGGTAGGTGAAGGCAGCGGCTTGCAGCAGCAGGGGGAACAGCGGCTTTTGCAGGGCTGAGACGTCATCGCCTGCCTGCAAAACCCCGGGGCGCACGGCGGCCCACAGTGAGCGCAGGCCGTAGGCCACCAGCAACGCCGTGCCCAGCCAGGCAATGGCGCGCAGCAGCGAAGGCGGCTGTTGCACCAGCGCACCCAGGCCCGCCACGCCCAGCGTGATCAGCAGCGCGTCGGACACGGCGCACAAGGCCACCACCGGGACCCACATGCTGGCGGTTGATCCCCTGGCGCAGCACAAATGCGTTTGGGGCACCGATGGCCACAATCAAGGCACCCGACAGGGCGAAACCGGTGAAAAAAGTTGAATGGACCATGCGGCCTATGATTTGCAGTAGCCTAGTTTTTGTAAAACGATGTTTGCTTAACGGGGCTCAGCGATGCTGATGACGTAATGACATTGCTGCGCTTGTATGAGGGCGCTGCGCGCCATGACGGCACATCCAGGTGTGTTTCTCAGCGGGCTTTGTCATCTGTCATCAGGCCGCGCAGCGGCCGGTCATCCCGTCATCGCAAGGAGAACATGCTCGACTACAACGCCCTCGCCGCTCTGGCAGCTGTAGCCCATGAGGGCAGTTTTGAATGCGCAGCGCGGCAGCTGCACGTCACGCCGTCGGCCATTTCGCAGCGCATCAAGTTGCTGGAAGCGCGGGTGGGCCGCATCTTGATAGACCGCGGGCCGCCCTGCGTGGCCACTGCCGAGGGTTTGCTGCTGTGTCGTCATGCCGAAGGCGTGAACCTCCTGGAGCACGCGCGGCATCACGCCTTGCCCTGGCTGCGTGACGAACAGGCCAGCCACGCCCACACCACCTTGCGCACCGGCGTGAATGCCGACAGCCTGGCCAGCTGGTTTTTGCCTGCCCTGGCCCAGGACAGCGCGCAGGCCCATGTGTTGTTTGATGTGGTGATTGAAGACCAGGATCACACCCTGGCGCTGATGCGCTCGGGCCATGTGCTGGTCGCCGTCACTGCGCAGGCCCAGCCGTTGCAGGGCTTTCACAGCACGCCGTCGGGCAGTTTGCGCTACCGGGCCACAGCCAGTCCGGCATACATGCAGCGATATTTTTCTGAGGGTGCGAATGCGGAAACGCTGGCGCAGGCCCCGGCCTTGCGATTCAACCAGAAAGACGCGCTGCAAACCCGCTGGATGGCGCAACTGCCCGGCGGCAGCACTGTGGCCCCG
>JAYUXO010000522.1:0-5986 GCA_043753505.1 Comamonadaceae bacterium | reverse complement strand
TTCGTTACGTGCCCGACTTGCGCGGCGCGTTGTCGGCTGGAGAGTTCGAACGCGACATTCCGTTTGTGCCCCAGCGCTATTTCCTGGTGTTTGACGTGCCCACCGCCAAAACCCGTGGCGAACACGCACACAAGCTGTGTCACCAATTCCTGATCGCCGTCAAAGGTAGCGTCAGCGTGGTGGCCGACGACGGCACGCACCGCGAAGAATTTTTGCTGAACCGCCCCGACCTGGGCGTGCACCTGCCGCCCATGACCTGGGGCATCCAATACCGTTATTCGGCTGACGCGGTGCTGCTGGTGTTCGCCTCGCACTACTACGACAACGCCGACTACATCCGCGACTACACCGACTTTCAGGCCCAGGTGGCTCAGGTTCGGGGTGGTTGAGCCGGGTGCTGCCCCGCAGGAGCCGGGTGGTTTTCTCAAGCGGTTTCTGCTGTCTGGCGCAGTCAATACCGCGGTCACCTATGTGTTGTACCTGTTGCTGTTCGATGCCTTGGGATATCGCTGGGCCTATACCGCAGCCTTTGCCAGCGGCATCGCGCTGGCCTATGTGCTCAACCGCATGTTTGTCTTCAAAACCCACGCAGGCTGGCGCAGCGTGGCAGCCATGCCGCTCATTTACGGGTTGCAATACGCACTGGGTCTGGCGGTCGTGGAAGCCTGGGTGGTCTGGCTGCAATGGCCACGGGAGTTGGCACCGCTGGCAGCGGTAGCGGTAACAGTCCCGTGCACGTATGCGCTCAGCCGGCTGGCGTTTTTGAGGCGTTAGTTTCTTGGCGCAAGCATTCAAAATGCTACTCATTTGATAGCTGGTTGAGCAGTATTTATAAGTGCTGTCACCCGATTTGATGCTCAATCCGCTCAATCCAGGAACGAAATACGGGTGCAGCGCGCCCAGATACCAGACCGATGCTGTTGGCACTCCAGGGAACCTCTGCATAACCCCCTGCGGTCTGCGATTCATCCGGACTTGGGCGCCACGCTGCTGCAAAAAGACGCCTTGCGCTGCATCCCGATCCGTTCGTCGCAGTTCCGCACGGGGATATGCAGAGGTTCCTCGGCGCCTTGTCACCTCACCACTTTCACGACGTTGTCATGACACCCGCTTAGCGTCAGCCCTTGTCTTTAACCCACAAGGATTCTCATGAGCCACGATTCAAGCCGCCGCTTCTTTGTTCGCGGCGTTGCCGCCACCGCGGGTGCTGCCAGCACCCTGGGACTTGCCGCTTGCGGCGGTGACGATGAAGTTGCCGCATCGCCCGCACCCGCACCCGCGCCCGTTGCCGTTGCACCCGCACCTGCCCCATCCCCCGTCAGCGACGTTGAATTCCGCCACGGCGTGGCCAGCGGCGACCCATTGGCCGACCGCGTCATCATCTGGACGCGTGCCACGCCCGGCACCCCGCGCAGCCTGGACCTGCGCTGGGACTTGGCCAGCGACGCGGCGTTTGCCACCATCGTGCGCACCGGAACCCTCACCACCACGGCTGAAATGGACTACACCGCCAAAGTGGATGTGACCGGTCTGAATGCTGCCACCACCTATTACTACCGCTTTGCTATCGGTACCGGCGCAGCCGCCCGAACCAGCCCCACCGGCCGCACCAAAACCCTGCCCACAGGCACCGTCAGCCGCGTGAAACTGGCTGTGTTTTCGTGTGCCAACTACCCCGCTGGCTATTTCAACGTGTACGGCGAAGCGGCCAAGATTGCCGACTTGGATGCCACCATCCACCTGGGTGACTACATCTACGAATACAACAGCACGGGCTATGCCTCGACCAATGCCGTGGCCTTTGGCCGCGTATCCGACCCCACGAACGAAATCATCACGGTGGCCGACTACCGTAAGCGCTACGCCCAGTACCGCGGCGATGTGGACCTGCAAGCCCTGCACGCCGCAGCGCCCATGATCGTGGTGTGGGACGACCATGAAATCGCCAACAACACCTTCGTCTCCGGCGCTGAAAACCATACCGAGGGCGCAGAAGGCACCTTCGTAGCCCGCAAGGCCGCCGCCGTGAAAGCCTGGGCTGAATGGATGCCCGTGCGTCTGCCGGATGCGGCTAAACCTGACCAGATTTACCGCTCGTTCAACTTCGGCAATCTGCTCAGCCTGCACATGCTGGACACCCGCCTGATTGGCCGCAGCAAGCAGCTGGACTACCCCAATTTCGTCACACCAACCGGCCTGAACGCACCCGCCTTCACCGCTGCGATGGGCGACACCACCCGCACCCTGCTAGGCACCACCCAGCAAGCGTGGTTGCAGCAGCAGATGACAGCCTCCACCGCTACCTGGCAGGTGCTGGGCCAGCAGGTGCTGATGGGTCGTATGAACATTCCCGCGCCACTGGTCACCATGCAGGTCACGCTGGCGCAATACACCGCCATCGTGACCAAAGCCCAGACCGCGCCCGCCACGCTCACCGCCGCCGAGCAAGCCATCCTGGCCCAGCCCGCCATTCCTTACAACCTGGACGCTTGGGATGGCTACACCCCCTCGCGCGAAGTGCTGCTGGGCACAGCCAAAGCCTTGAACAAAAACCTGATTTCGCTGGCGGGCGACACGCACAACGCCTGGGCCAACGACCTGGCCGATCTGGGTGATGCGGCGATTGGCGTGGAGTTTGGTACCCCTTCGGTGTCGTCACCCGGCTTTGAAGGCGTCTTCCCCAACGAAAACCCGCAGGTGCTGGCCGGTTCGCTGGCCCAGTTGATTGGCCCGCTGTACTGGACCGACACCGCCCAACGCGGCTTCCTGACCCTGACCGCCACCCCGACCGAGGCGCGTGCCGACTGGACCTTTGTGAGCACGGTGAACAGCCGCAATTACAACGTGACGACCGGTCGCAGCTTGAAAACGCTGCCGGGCGCGGCGGGCCGCAAGATCATCGAAGTTTGATGGGATTTCTAACCCCTTCCCCCGAAAGGGAAGGAGCCTGATCTGGTTCCCCGGAAAGGGGAAGGGAGCACGTTACGCTACTTGGCCGCCCGCGTGAACAGCAAAATCCCCGCGATCACCAGCACCGTACCCGCCGCCACCCAGGCGGTAAACGGTTCACCCAGAATGAACACGCCCATCAGAATGGTGGACATCGGGCCAATCATTCCCGTCTGCGCGGCCAGGGTGGAGCCGATGCGCTCGATGGCCATCATCACCAGCAGCACCGGCACCGCGGTGCAAAGCGTGGCGTTCAGCACGCTTAATCCAATTACCTCCGGTGCCACAGAAGCTGCGCTCAAGGGCCGTAGCAGCACAAACTGCAGCAGGCACAGCAGACAGGCTACCGTGGTGGCCAGACCTACCAGGCGCAGGGAGCCCAGGCGCTGCACCAGCTCGCCGCTGTACACCAGATACACCGCATAGCTTGCGGCGCTGGCAAACACCAGTGCGGCGCCCAAGGCCGTGTCAGGGCCTTGCAGCCTGATTTCCTGGCCGAATACCAGCAACACACCTGCGTAGCTCACCGCCATGGCCACCATCTGGCGGCGGTTGAAGCGGCGGCCATACAGCGCCGCGCCCAGCAGCATCACCAGCGTGGGGTTCAAATACAAAATCAGCCGCTCAAGCGAGGCGCTCACGTATTGCAAGCCGGCAAAGTCAAGAAAACTGGCCAGGTAGTAGCCGCTAAACCCCAAGGCCAGCACACCCAGCCAGTCGCGTCGTGTGAGTGGCGGTTTGCCCCGGCTGGCCCACCAGGCCATGCAGGCAAAGATGGGCAACGCAAACAACATGCGATACATGATCAGCGTGACCGCGTCCACCCCGTAGCGATAGGCCAGCTTGACGATGATGGCCTTGCCGCTGAACGCCACTGCACCCACCACCGCAAACGTCAAACCCAATGCTATGTTTTTTGTAGCTGCTTGAGCAGTATTTAAATGGGCTGCAGGCACTTTTTGCTTAAAAGCCACTTAAAAACCTGCTGCCAGTCCGTCGCGTCGCGCGTCGCTCGCTGCCACGTAGCCTTCTTTGCCTGGGTCACCCGCACGCCAGATGAACTGGCCAGCCCCGAAGTCCTGGTAGCTGTCGTTGATGACTTCTACCTGGTGTCCGCGCTCCACCAGGCCTTGCACGGTGCTGGGGTTCATCGCGGCTTCCACGTTGATGCCCAACCCGCTGTTGAAGCGCCAGCGCGGCGCGTCGCAGGCGGCTTGCGGGTTTTGCTGGTAGTCCAGCATGCGCACCAGGGTTTGCACATGGCCTTGCGGCTGCATGTTGGCACCCATCACGCCAAAGCTCATCACGGGGTCTATGTCTTGGGAGGTCAGTCCCGCTTCCCCACCCTCACCCCGGCCAACACTTTCTGAGCCCACCTGGGCAAGAGGGTGCGAACGGGCCTTCGGCTGACTCAGGAAGGCTGGAATGATGGTGTGAAACGGCCGCTTGTTCGGCGCCACCTGGTTGATGCCTTCAGCTAAGTCAAACGCATGGCCCCGGTTTTGCAAACTGATGCCAAACGTGGGCTCCACACAGCCCGAGCCAAAGCCCATGTAGTTGCTTTGAATGAAGCTGACCATCATGCCGCTCTCGTCAGCCGTCGTGAGATAGATGGTGCCGCCTTTGGCCAGGTTCCCGGGGCCAAAGTTTTGTGCCTTGTTCATACGGATCAGCCTGGCGCGCGACTTCAAATAAGCCTTGTCCAGCAACTGATGCACGCTGACCTGCATGGAGGCCGGGTCGGCCACGTAGCGATACACATCGGCGAAGGCCAGCTTCATCGCCTCAATCTGTACATGCTGGGAAATCACGCTGTCAACCTTGTGCGCAGCCAGATCAAACTGGTCCAGGATGCCCAGCGCCATCAGGGCGGCAATGCCCTGGCCGTTAGGGCCGATTTCATGCAGGCGGTAACCCCGGTAATCGATGCCAATCGGATCGACCCATTCGGGCTTGTAGCGCTCAAAGTCGCTGGCCTTGATGGCCCCGCCGTTGGCCACGCTGAATTTCTCGATTGCCTGTGCAATCTCGCCGCCGTAAAACGCCACACCGCGCGAATTGGCAATTTTCTTCAGCGCTGTTGCGGCTGCAGGAAAGGTGAATAACTCGCCGACTTCCGGTGCGCGTCCGTGCGGCATGAAGGCCTGCGCAAAGCCCGGCTGGCCCTGCAGCTCAGGCACTGCAGCGGCCCATTTCTGCTGCACCACAGGCGGCACCAGATAACCGCGGGTAGCGATGTCGATGGCTGGCTGCAGCACTTCGGTAAACGGTAGCTTGCCCAGCTTTTTGTTCAGCGCCACCCAGGCGCTGATCGCGCCGGGTACCGTCACAGAGTCCATGCCCCGCTTGGGTGGGTTGGGCGCGTCGCCATATTTGCCCTGAAAGTAAGCCGGCGTCCAGGCGGCGGGGGCGCAGCCGGACGCATTCAACCCGTGTAGTTTTTTGCCGTCCCACACGATGCAAAACGCATCGCTGCCCAAGCCATTGCTCACCGGCTCACACACCGTCATCGCCGCTGCGGTGGCGACCGCTGCATCCACCGCGTTGCCTCCCTGCCGCAGTATTTGCAAGCCGGCTTGTGCGGCCAGCGGATGCGAGGTGGCCACCACATTGCGCGCGAACACCGGGGCGCGGGTGGAGGTGTAGGGGTTGGTGTAGTGGAAGGGGTGAGACATGGGTTGAATTATGAAAGACCGCCATCTGTCTGCGTGAGAACAACGGCAAAGCTTATTTGCTGCAAGTTAGATAGCTGTTTGAGCGCTCTGGTTTTGCACTGCAAGCACTTTTGGCTGAATAACACCATTGATAGCGCGTCTGCCAGAGGTTTTGCATGGCTGCGCCCGCCCAGTGGCCGACAGTTCGCCGTGTGGCCGGGCACCACAGACTGCTCACCACCGATCAACATAAGGCTCAAGCCACAGAAAAATGTTTCAACAACGCTGGCCCGCAGCTACCGGGTGATAACTACACCATTGATCCGCTGCGCCGTGCCAAGCTACCCGCTGCAGGACCTGATTGACCAGAAGCGCTACTTCGT
>JAYUXO010000521.1:0-14517 GCA_043753505.1 Comamonadaceae bacterium | reverse complement strand
TCATGGGGTTGATTCAGGAAGAAAGACGCAGCGTTCGCAAAAAGCTATTGAAATGACGGGCACAAGGCGCAGAAAAACCGGTTTTGAGTTTGGAAATTTTTGGTATTCGTTCTGCGCGAGTTCTGCGAATTCTGCGTCCTGCACGCGGATTTGAATGTTTTCCCTACACAGTCCATTCTTTTTGCTACTTTTTTTATAGCTGCTTGAGAAGTATTCACAAGGGCTGAAGTCGGTTTTGTTCATCAAAACTCCAGCGGCACTGGTCAGTTCAGACCATAGGCACCTAGACATCGGCTTGGTAAATTACGAGACCCCACCGTTTCTTAACCTTAAAGGCCACAACACATGCGTAATCCTTCTCGCCCCTGGCACCGCAACGCGGTTCAAAAAGCCGTCGTCTACGCCCTGATGGGAGCCTTGGTGCTGCCAGTTAATTTCAGCGCCCATGCGGCCAATCACGCGCTGACCGCTGTGGCAGATGTCAATACCATCGATTACGTGGTCAACGTGGACTGGGACTATGACAGCCCACCCACGCAAGCCAACAACCCTAACCAGCGGCTGGATCGCGACTACATCATGGCGGTGCTCCGCGTGGCAGCCCAAAGCATTTTCACGATGACCGAGGGCCGCCACCGCATCGGCAACGTGTTCATCTACCGTAACAAGCAGTTCGGTCAGAACGTCAACATCCAGATGATCAACACCGACGATCGCTCCGCCGCCAACGTCGGTGGTTTTGGCACCCGCAATGCGACCAGCCTGAACCATTTGAGTTTTCAGAAAAGCCCGGAATCCATCAATGCATTGGGCAAAGTGATTGCGCATGAGCTGGGCCACTACACCTATGGTTTGCTGGATGAGTACGTGGAAGAAGGCAAGGCGCTGGATCCGAAAGACTTCGGCTCGCCGTCGGGCACGGATAACCCTAAAAACACCATCATGAACAACCACTTGGGGTTTGTATCGCTGAGCACGCCCACTGACTATGCGGACCCTGCCACGCGCCAGACTGCCCAGGCGCGGGTCTATGCAACTGGCACGGGTCTGGCGGGCGGCAGCGCTTGGGAAACGCTCACGCGTCCTGCTGACCAGGATCCGGCGGGGGCTCGCGGGTACACACGAACCTTTTTTGAAGCCTTTCGCGGTATCAACCCCAACACCCTGCAACTGACGCGGCCCGTGGATGGATTTGACGCCAAGCTGAACTTTATTTTTGCACCGAATCCGGTTTTTCGCGATGTGCTGATCGTAGACCGCAGCTTGCCCGCAGACCGGTTTGCGTCCTTGATTCAGGCGGCCAAAGCCCTGGTCTCGCAGGCCGGCGCGAATACGCAATTTGCCGTCGTCGTCTCACCCGGTGCCGCTGCACCGGTGCTGGGCTACACCGCCAGCACGATTGAAGGCAAGGCTGCCATCGTTTCCGCGCTGGACGCGATCACCCCCGACACAGCCAGCACGTTTGATGGGCTGGCCGCGTTCACACAGTCCTTGAATTTGTTGGCTGCGGTGCGCCAGCGCGGCGATATGTCCACCCTGCATGTGCTCACGGGCACCGAGGCGACCTTGCCGGTGGAGGCGGCCACCAGCGCGCGCACGGCGCGGGTGTCGGTGAACCCGCTGGGCATTACCGGTGGCAGTCCGGCGCAAGGCGTGCAACGGCGCGAGCAGGCCCGCGCCCAGTCGGCTGCGGGCAATGTGGTGAACCTGACCCAGCTGGCCAATCAAACCGGTGGTAGCTACAACAGCGCCAAAAACGGTGCTGAGGCGGCCAAAGATCTCGTGCGCAGCGCCAAAGAGACCCACGCTGAAAGCTATGCATCGATTGCGCTGGACCAATCGCTGCCGCTGGCGGCAAACGCGCAGTTCAACTCGGCATTTCGCGTGGCCAGTGCGGCCACCGATGGTCAGGTGAGGGTGGAATTGTTTTTTGACCCCGCCGATGCCGCCAAGCTGCAGTTCAGCCTGGTCGCGCCCAACGGCAGCGTGTACAGCCCTACCAGCTTGCCCAGCGGTATCAGCTTTGACAATGACGCGAAAGAAGGCGTGGTCTCGTTCTCGATTGACAAGGATGTGGCCAACCGCGTGGGCCAATGGACCGCACGGGTGCGCGCCAGCGCAGCCATGGTGGACGGCATAGGCCTGGAAGCGTCCTCCGACGCGCGCATTGCGCTGTCTGCAACGGTTAGTGGGGGCAGTGTCGGCGCAGCAGGCAACTTGGCCATTCGCGCGGTGTTGGGCGGGGAAAAGAGCATTCGCACTGCAGCGGTGACGGCCGAGGTCTACGACGAAGCTGGCAGTCTGGTGCTGGCCAACGTGGCGCTGCGCGACGATGGCGTGAGCCCCGACAAGCGCGCCAACGACGGGGAGTACACCGTCAGCCTGGCAGACCGGCTTCCACCTGGCGAATATTCGGTGCTGCTGAAGGCGCAAACCAACGCAAACTCACGCATTGCCAGCTTGGGCGCACTCATCAAGGGCGCCCGCAATGAGGAATTACCGGTGGAATTGCTCACCCGATACAGCGATGTGAGCTTTACGCTGGAGTCAGGCGCTTCAGGCGTTCTGGCACCGGTCACGCCTGTGCCATCGGTGCCGCCGGTGACCAGCACGACACCTACGGTGCCGACCACTCCTGGCACGGTCACAACGACTGTGCCCGTCGCAACGTCCACGGCACCGACTCCGACACCCGGCACCACGCTGCCCGTCACCACCCCGTCGGCGAGCGCTACACCTGGCGCGCCCAGCGCACCGGGTGCCACCGACGACGGCGGTGGCTGCACCGTCAACGCCCGTGGGCGTGATGGCAGCCTGGTGTTGCTGCTGATGGCCGCGCTGGCCGGTTGGGCCTTGCGTCGCCCGCGCAAGCACGCCAACGCAGGGTCATCAGCCGGCAATCAGGTGGTCTGAAGCGCGTGGTAACGCGCCCGCAGCCCGCTCGTTCAAACGTGTGGCTGTGGGGCTTTGTCATCGTGGCGCCCGGGGTGGCCTGGGCCGCTCATGCGGGTTTGGGTTTTCGTCTGCAACACGAAGGGTTGACGGGTTGGTTGTGGGCATTGGCCCTGGCACCGCTGATTGAAGAAATTGCCATGCGGCCGCTGCTGCAGCGTGGATTGCATGAGCGGCTGAAAGTATTTTCTCCAGTAACGGGGGCAGTGTCACCCAGGTGGCGTCTGGATCCGACGGCTGCTTACCTGGCCAACGGTTTGACAGCGCTGGTTTTTGCCGCCTTGCACATGCCCGCACAGGGCTGGGCGGCGCTCTGGTGGCTGGTACCCGCACTGGCTTTAGGGCAGACGTGGCGCTTGCACGGCCAGCTGTGGCGGTGTGTCGGCTTGCATGCCTGGTTCAACCTGTGTCTGGCCATGGTGTCGCGTTGATGTAGTGACATTCAGCGCGGCGGTACACGCCGGTAGTTCTGCACAAGAAGTGCCACTGCACCCGCCACCACGCCCCAGAAGGCTGAGCCGATGCCCGCGATGACCACGCCGCTCAAGGTGACCAGAAAAGTAATGAGCGCGGCCTCGCGGTGGCTTTCATCCTGCATGGCAGCCGCCAGACCGCTGCCAATGGTGCCCAGCAGCGCCAGCCCGGCAATGGCGACGATCAACTCTTTGGGGAAGGCCGTGAGTACGCCCGTGACCGCACTGCCAAAAATACCAATCACGAGGTAGATCAAGCCGCACGTCACTGCCGCTGTGTATCGGCGCGACGTGTCGGGATGGGCTTCGCGGCCCATGCAGATGGCAGCCGTAATGGCCGACAAGTTCAGCGCAAAGGCACCAAACGGTGCCAGCACCAGCGTGGCCACACCCGTTAGCGTGATGATTTTCGAAATCGGCATGTCATAACCCGCCGCTCGAATGGCAGCCACGCCGGGCAAATTCTGCGAGGCCATGGTGACCACAAACAGCGGAATGGCCAGGCTGGTGATGGACGCAATGCTGAAAACGGGTGCAGTGAAGATGGGCGTTGCTATTGAATTCAAGCCAAATGGGGTTGTAGCCCATGTAAATTCTGCTCGAGAAGCTATAAATATAATAGCAATTACCAACGTGACCACTACGGCATAGCGCGGCGTAAACCGCCTGGCCAGCAGGTAGCTGCCCAGCATCACCAGCACCAGCGGCAGGGCGGTTTGCGCCGCGGTAAACGCTTGCAGGCCAAAGCGCCCCAACACCCCGGCGAGCAAGGCTGCGGCCAGTGCAGGCGGTATTCGGTTCATGATTTTTTCAAACCAACCGGTCACACCGACCAGCACCGTGAGCGCTGCCGAGACCATGAAAGCACCGACGGCATGCCCCATGGTGAAAGCGCCTGCGTCACCTTCAGGCCCACTCATGCTGGCCAGACCAGCAGTAGCCAGCACCGCGGCACCCGGCGTGGACCAGGCCACCATCACCGGCTGACGTAGCAGCAACGAGGGCACCACCGTACAGATACCCATGCCAATCCCCAAAGCCCACATCCACGAACTGATCTGCGCAGGCGTGGCCCCAAACGCCTGCGCAGCTTGAAACACGATGGCCACCGAACTGGTGAATCCCACCAGCACCGCGACGAAGCCGGCGGTAAAGGCGGAGAGGCTTAAGTCTTTGAAGAATTGCATGGTTGGTTAAGTTATGTCGCCAAGGCTCAACCTGAGTTACCCGAGCGACTTACAACTGCATGACCTGGAACGCAAACCCGAACCACGTTCACTGAAAAGCCACCTCTGCAAAACTACGCAGCTTGCGGCTGTGCAACCGGGTGATGCCTTCGCTTCGCAGAATTTCTATAGCGCGCATGCCGATGCGCAGGTGCTGGTCGACCCGGTCGCGGTAAAACTGGTTGGCCATGCCGGGCAGCTTGATCTCGCCGTGCAGCGGTTTATCGCTGACGCACAGCAAGGTGCCGTAGGGCACGCGGAAACGAAAGCCGTTGGCGGCGATGGTGGCACTTTCCATGTCGAGCGCCACCGCGCGGCTCTGGCTAAAGCGGCGCTGGGGCTGGTTACCAGGCAGCAGCTCCCAGTTGCGGTTGTCGGTGCTGGCCACGGTGCCGGTGCGCATGATGCGTTTCAACTCGGCGCCCTGGCACTGGGTGATGTCTTGCACAGCCTGCTCTAGTGCCACCTGAATTTCGGCCAGTGCGGGAATGGGCACCCACAAGGGCAGCTCTGCGTCCAGCACATGGTCTTCACGCACATAGGCGTGAGCCAGCACGTAGTCGCCCAATTGCTGGCTGTTGCGCAAGCCGGCGCAGTGGCCCAGCATGAGCCAGGCATGGGGGCGCAGCACGGCAATGTGGTCGGTGATGGTTTTGGCATTGGCCGGGCCCACACCGATGTTGACCATGGTGATGCCACTGTGGTCAGCGCGCATCAGGTGGTAGGCGGGCATTTGGGGCAGGCGTGGCGGGGCGCGGCCGAGGCTGTCGGTGGGCAAAGCCGACAGGCCAGCACGGCGCGTGATCACGTTTCCAGGCTCCACAAACGCGATGTATTCGCTGACCGGGTTATGCATTTCCTCGTGGCCCAAGCGCACAAACTCGTCGATGTAAAACTGGTAGTTGGTGAACAGCACGAAGTTCTGAAACCAGTCGGGTGCCGTGCCGGTGTAGTGGCGCAGGCGTTGCAGCGAGTAGTCCACGCGTGCAGCGGTGAACAGGGCCAGTGGCTGCGCCTCGCCAGGGCGAGCCTCCCAGGTGCCGTTGGCAATACCGTCGTCCATGGCGGCCAGGTCGGGCAGGTCAAACACATCCCGCATCAGCATGCGGCGCTGCGTGCTGATGGAGCCTTCAATATGGTCATGTTCCGCGAACGAAAAGTGCACGGGAATGGGCTGGCTGCTGGTGCCCACTTCAAGTTCCACGCCGTGGTTTTGCAGCAGCAGGCGAAACTGCTCCAGGTAGTACACGTGGTACAGATCAGGGCGGGTCAATGTGGTCTCAAAACGGCCCGGGCCTGCGACAAAACCGTAGCTCAAACCGGCGGACTCTGGCAAGTTACGACGGGTAACAGTATCTGTGTGCACGCGCACAAATGGGTAATGGCCGCGTACGCGCGGGAAGGCCGGATCACCCGCGGAAACAAACCGCTGCATGGCATCGCGCAGATGGCTCGTCTGTTGTTCGTAGATGGCTCGAACTTGCGCGAGGGCAGTTGCAGGGTCGGTATAGCGACTGGGGGCAATGAAGGTTGGAAGATCTTGCATGGGTCGATTGTCGCCCTGGTGGCTACCCGTGCGTTTCAGGTATGCGTCGGATTAGCCAAGGACACATCGCCCAACGAAAAAGCCCGGAGCCTTGCGGCACCGGGCTTGAGGGAATGCGCCACAGGCGCGTTCTTCAGGGCTTGCTGGCTGTTGGAAACGGCCATGCTGCCTGCGGGTTCAGCGTCGTCCGGGCAGCAGGTGCCACAGGCTTGGCTGGTTTTGCTGCAGGTGCAGCGGGGGCAGCGGGTGCTTTCGCGGCTTTCTTCGCAGCGGGCTTTTTCGCGGCTTTTTTGGCGACAGGCTTGGCAGCGGCTTTTTTGGCCACGACCTTTTTGGCAGCGGCTTTCTTCGCTGGCGCAGCTTTTTTGGCCGCTACCTTTTTGGCGGCGGCTTTTTTTGCTGGTGCTGCTTTTTTTGCTGGAGCGGCCTTTTTGGCCGGCACAGCTTTTTTGGCCGCTACTTTTTTCGCTGGCGCTTTTGCCGCTACCACAGCCTTCTTGGCGACTGCCTTTTTGGCAGGAGCCGACTTGGCTACAGCTTTCTTCGCCGGTGCAGCCTTCTTAGCGACGACCTTCGGTGCTACAGCCTTCTTAGCGGCTGGTTTTTTCGCAGTTGCCATTTGTTTCTCCTTGGATCAAGTTGAAAAGTTTCAACTAAATAAGCACTTCTCACCCGTTGGTTCTGGCGTGAAGTGATTCATGGTGTTGGGCTAGACGTTTCACACGCCTGTGCCCAACACCATGAACACGGGGACGCTCGCCATTGCCGCACTCTGGGGTGCGATCAGCGTCGGGCGTGGTTCTGAATATCATTGGATTTTGATTTGTTTAACGACTCAGTCCCAGGACAGGGCACCGCCCGACTGGTACTCGATGACCCGGGTTTCAAAAAAGTTGCGTTCTTTCTTGAGGTCAATCATTTCGCTCATCCACGGGAAGGGATTGGTCTCATTCGGGAACAGCTCTTCCAGGCCAATCTGGTTGGCACGGCGATTGGCGATGTAGCGCAGATAGCCTTTGAACATCGAAGCGTTCATGCCAAGCACGCCGCGCGGCATGGTGTCTTCGGCGTATTTGTATTCGAGCTCCACAGCTTTGTGAAACAGCACATTTATTTCTGCTTTGAAAGCCGCTGTCCATAAATGGGGGTTCTCCAGCTTGAGCTGGTTGATCAAATCGATGCCAAAGTTGCAATGCATGGACTCGTCGCGCAGGATGTATTGGTACTGCTCCGCAGCACCTGTCATTTTGTTTTGCCGGCCTAAAGCCAGAATTTGCGTGAAGCCCACGTAAAAAAACAGGCCTTCCATCAGGCAGGCAAAGACAATCAAACTTTTGAGCAGGGTCTGGTCGTTCTCGTGGGTACCAGTGTGAAAGTGCGGGTCGCTGATAGCTTCGATAAAGGGAATCAGGAACTGGTCTTTCTCGCGGATCGACTGCACCTCGTTGTAGGCGTTGAAAATTTCGCTTTCGTCTAACCCCAGCGACTCCACAATGTACTGGTAGGCATGAGTATGAATCGCTTCTTCAAATGCTTGGCGCAACAGAAACTGGCGGCATTCAGGTGCGGTGATGTGGCGATAAGTACCCAGCACAATGTTGTTGGCAGCCAGCGAATCAGCCGTCACAAAGAAGCCCAGGTTGCGTTTGATGATGCGGCGCTCATCTTCGGTCAAACCATTGGGGTCTTTCCAAAGCGCAATGTCTCGCGTCATGTTCACTTCTTGTGGCATCCAGTGGTTGGCGCAAGTAGCGAGGTACTTTTCCCAGGCCCACTTGTATTTGAACGGAACCAACTGGTTAACGTCGGTCTGACCGTTGATGATGCGTTTGTCAGCCGCGTTGACGCGGCGGTGCGCAGTGGGTGTTTTGCTTGAGCCTTGAGCCGCATCTTTTGCGGCTTGTGCGGTAAAGGTAAAGGCCTGCGACACGGCAGTGGAAATGACGGCGGACGCAATTGGAGCGGCCACCGCATCGCGGTCCACAAAGGGCTCGCTGTGCAGTTTGGTTGGCAGTGCGGGTTTGACTTCTTCGTCCCAGGTCAGCATAAGTTTTCCAGTGCTCTGATTATGAGAGCAGCGCTACGAAATGAATAGTGTTCATTCGCATCACTGCCAAGGTTTGTTGTGTAGTTGTTGCTCAATTGCATCGCGCCGTATTGGTGTGGTGCACGCCCATGACTATTGGCAGGCCTCACAACCAGGGTCATCAATCGCGCAGAACTTGATATCGGTCGCTGCCACTGCGCTCAACTGCATTGATGCTGCTGCGGCTGCAACGTCCAGCGCGCTCGGCGTGTGGCCTGAGGCTTGACTGGTTTGGGTGATGCCACCCGACGACACCGCGTTGAGTTTGCCTGATTGCACGGTTGATTTTTCAGCGTGCGTGGCACTGCTGGTGCGCAAGTAGTAGGTCGTCTTCAAGCCGCGAATCCAGGCCAGCTTGTAGGTGTCGTCCAGCTTCTTGCCCGAGGCACCCGCCATGTAGATGTTCAACGACTGCGCCTGATCAATCCACTTCTGGCGCCGTGCAGCTGCTTCAACCAGCCATTGCGGTTCGACTTCAAAAGCGGTGGCGTACAAGGCTTTAACTTCTTGCGGCACGCGATCAATCGGGCGCAGCGAACCGTCGAAGTGTTTGAGGTCCATCACCATCACGTCATCCCACAAGCCCAGGCGCTTCAGGTCACGCACCAGATAGTGGTTGATGACGGTGAACTCGCCTGACAGGTTGGACTTGACGGACAGGTTGCCAAAGCAGGGTTCAATCGACGCGTCCACGCCAATGATGTTGGAGATGGTGGCGGTGGGCGCAATGGCGACGCAGTTGGAGTTGCGCATGCCATCGGCGACGATTTTTGCGCGCAATGCATTCCAGTCCAGCGTGACGGATGTATCAACTTCTACATAGCCTGCACGCGCTTCCTTGAGCATGGCCAGGGTGTCCAGCGGCAGCACGCCTTTATCCCACAGCGAGCCTTTGTAGCTGGCGTATTTACCGCGCTCGCGTGCCAACTCGGTGGATGCCCAGTAGGCGTAATAGCAAACTGCTTCCATCGACTGATCTGCAAATTCCACCGCTTGTTGCGAGGCATACGGAATGCGCAGTTGGTACAGCGCATCCTGAAAGCCCATGATGCCCAGACCTACTGGTCTGTGACGCATGTTGGAGTCGCGTGCTTTTTTTACTGCGTAGTAGTTGATGTCGATCACGTTGTCCAGCATGCGCATGGCCGTGGTGGCGGTGCGCTTGAGCTTGTCATGGTCCATGCCTTGACCATCAGCGCGCAGATGTTGCAACAGGTTGATGGAACCCAGGTTGCACACGGCGGTTTCAGTGTCGCTCGTGTTCAGCGTGATTTCGGTGCACAGGTTAGATGAGTGAACCACACCAACGTGTTGCTGGGGGCTGCGCACGTTGCAAGCGTCTTTGAACGTGATCCACGGGTGGCCAGTTTCAAACAGCATCGATAGCATCTTGCGCCACATGTCGCTGGCTTGCACTGTCTTGCTGGGTTTCAGCACACCACTGCGGGCTTTTTCTTCGTAGGCAACATAGGCTTTCTCGAAATCGGCACCAAATTTGTCGTGTAGGTCGGGAACGTTGTTCGGCGAAAACAAAGTCCACTCGCCCTTTTCCATCACGCGGCGCATGAACAAGTCGGGAATCCAGTTGGCGGTGTTCATGTCGTGCGTGCGGCGGCGGTCATCACCGGTGTTTTTACGCAATTCCAGAAATTCTTCAATGTCCAGATGCCACGATTCCAGGTAGGTGCACACCGCGCCTTTGCGCTTGCCGCCCTGATTGACAGCCACCGCCGTGTCATTCACCACTTTCAGGAAAGGCACCACGCCCTGGGACTCGCCATTGGTACCTTTAATGTGGCTGCCCAGGGCGCGTACGCGCGTCCAATCGTTACCCAAGCCGCCCGCAAATTTGGAGAGCAAGGCGTTTTCCTTGATGGATTCATAAATGCCGTCCAGGTCATCGGGCACGGTTGTCAGGTAGCAGCTGGACAGTTGCGAGCGCAAGGTGCCGCTGTTGAACAGGGTGGGCGTGCTGGACATGAAGTCGAAGCTAGACAGCACTTCATAAAACTCGATTGCACGCGCTTCCCGGTCAATCTCGTTGAGTGACAGGCCCATCGCCACGCGCATGAAGAAGGCCTGCGGTAGTTCAATGCGGGACTTGCGCACATGTAGAAAGTAGCGGTCATACAAAGTTTGCAGGCCCAGGTAATCGAACTGCAAATCGCGCTCGGCTTTGAGCGCTGCACTCAGGCGCTTCAGGTCGAACTGCAGCAGCTTTTCGTCAAGCAGTTCAGCGTCCACCCCGGTTTTGATGAAGCCGGGAAAGTAGTCGCTGTAAGCCTGGGCCATGTCGGCAGGCAACACGTCGCGCGCCAGCACCTCTTTAAAAATGGTGTGCAACAGCAAACGTGCTGTGGCGTAGGTGTAGTCAGGGTCTTTTTCAATCAATGTGCGCGCGGCGAGAATGGAAGCCTTGTAGACCTCGTCCAGCGGCACACCGTCGTACAGGTTGCGCAGGGTCTCGGCCATGATCGGATCAGGCTTGATGTCGTCGCCCAGGCCCTGGCAGGTGCTGGCAATCAACGCCTGGAGCTGGTTGAGATCCAGCGCTACGCGCTCACCCCCGTCCAACACGTGCAGGGTCGGGGTTTGCGGCGCAGCTTGCTGATGTTGCTTGGCGCGCTCTTGTGTTCGACGTTCACGATACAGCACATAGGCGCGGGCTATTTCATGGTGACCTCCGCGCATCAGGCCCAGTTCCACCTGGTCTTGCACGTCTTCAATATGAAAGGTGCCACCGCCAGGGCGCGAGCGCACCATGGCACGAATTACTGCCTGGGTCAGGCTGTCCACCGTCTGGCGCACGCTGGCTGATGCAGCGCCCTGCGTGCCATGCACGGCCAGAAACGCCTTCATCATGGCGACGGCAATTTTGTTGGGTTCAAACGGCACAACCGCGCCGTTGCGGCGAATGATCTGATAGTTGGCCAGCGGATTGCTGGGCGACGACACCGTCTCGGCGGCCACCGCAGCGGGCGTGCGGTCGATAGAGGTGGGTCTGGTGACCTGTGGGGCTGCGAAGGTTGCGGAGGACATGGGCGCTGGACTTTCTCGGGTTCTGATCTATTGAGCGGGAGGGTAGTCTTCGGGTTAGAAGTCAGGTTCGGCGGCGGTGATCACATCAACCAACGCGACCAACCCTTTTGAATCATTCATTTCGAGCCTGTTCAAAGGCTGCGACACACACTATATCTAGTGGCTGATGGGAACTCAAGCACTACAGGTAGTGTTTCTGCATGAAAGACACTTACTTACGAAATAAGCTGGGTGCGTGGTCAGTAGACCTGCGTTTTGTTGCGGAGTTGACGCGCACCCCGCATCAATCGCCAACGCCCCAGCCAGGAGGCTTCTTTCCGGCGCGCGCCTGCCGTTCCTTGCGTTCCTGCGCCATTTGCTGTTCCAGCTGCGCGCGGCCTTCTTTAACCACGGCGATGAGTTTGGCGCGGTCCTGGTAATGGGGGCGCAGTTGCTCGAACAGCGCCAGGTTGTGCCTGCGAAATCGCATGGCTTGCTGACGGGCTTCATGGGCGGGGTAACCCAGGGCTTGGAGCACGCTGCGACCGCTGCGCAGGCTGGACTCGAACACCTCGCGCTCGACGAGGGTGACACCCCGGTCACGCAGGCGGTTCCAGTGCGCCACGTCTCTGGCACGAGCGATAACTTGCAAGTTGGGAAAGTGTTCCCGCACCACATCGGCAATGGCCAGCGATTGGTCGACATCGTCCACCGCCAGCACCAGCACGCGGGCTTTGTCCGCCCCGGCCACGCGCAATAAATCCAGCCGTGCGGCGTCGCCATAAAACACCCGATAGCCAAAGCTGCGTGCTGCCTCAACCATGTCGGCATCATGGTCCAGCACGGTGGCCGGTATGCCCTCGGCCAGCAGCAGGCGGGCAATGATCTGGCCGTAGCGGCCGAAGCCGGCAATGATGACGGGCTCGCTCTGATCCTCTTTAATTTCATCTAGTTGCGGCACCCTGTAGTTCGCGTAGCGCGGCAGCAAAAGTTTGTCAATGGCTACCAGCACCAGTGGGCTGAGCAACATGGACACCGCCACCGCGCCGATGAGCAGCGAAGCAATTTCGGCTGGAAACACCTTGGCCCCTGCAGCTGCCTGAAACACCACAAACGCAAATTCGCCGCCCTGGGCCAGCAACAAGGTGAACACCGGGCGCTCTTGAAATGGCAGGCCCATGAACCGCGCCAGGCTGAATATCACCACCGCCTTGATGGCCAGAAAGCCAAGCACCACAGCCGCTACCACGCCGGGTGATTTGAGCAGCACACCAAAGTCAATGCTCATGCCCACGGCGATGAAAAACAGGCCCAGCAGCAGGCCCTTGAACGGCTCGATGTCGGTTTCCAACTCGCGTCGGTACTCGCTTTCGGCCAGCAGCACACCGGCCAGGAAGGCACCCAGTGCCATTGACAGGCCCACGTACTGCATCAGCGCGGCAATCGCCACCACCAGTAGCAACGCGGCGGCGGTGAAGATCTCGGGTGTGTCGCTTTTGGCAATCCAGCGCAACAGGGGGCGCACAGCCAGCCGACCACCCAACACAATGGCTATGACAACTGCTATTATTTTAATAGCTGCTTGAGCAGTATCTGAAAGGGCTACAGCCTGATTAGGCTCTGAGGTGGCGCTGGCAACGCCTAATAATGGCAGCAAGGCCAGAATCGGAATAGCGGCCACGTCCTGAAACAACAAAATGGAAAAGCCCGCCTGTCCGCTTTGGGTAGGCAGTAAATTGCGCTCCGCCATCAGCTGCAGCGCAATTGCGGTAGACGACAAGGCCAAGCCCAATCCGGCCACCAGGCTGATCTTCCATCCGACACCAAACGCCATGCCAGCGATCGTCAACAAGGTGGTGCAGGCCAGCACCTGGGCGCTGCCCCAACCAAAAATGGGTCGACGAAGGTTCCATAAGCGCTTGGGCTCCAGCTCCAGCCCCACCAGAAACAGCATCAACACCACGCCAAATTCCGCGAAATGCAGGATGCTTTCGACATCTGTCACCAGCTTTAAGCCCCACGGGCCAATGGCAATGCCAGCAGCCAGGTAACCAATGATCGAGCCTAGGCCCAGGGCCTTGGACAGCGGTACCGCGATGACGGCAGCGCTCAGATAAATCAGGCTGTTGACCAGCCAGGCGGGTGCATGTTCCATAGCCGTTAATCTTCCTGGGGGCGGTCGGTGGGTGGCACGTTCAATACTTGAGGCACGCCGTCAGCCCAATGCGGATAACTGCGCAGGCGCTGCGCGAAGGTGGCGACGTGGGCTGCAACGGTTTCGTTGCTGGCAGTGTGGGCACCATGCAGGGTCAATGGCGGCAAAAAACGCATGCCGCACAGCGCAGCGGTCTGTTCATAGGGTGGCAGGAAGGCCTTGAACGGGTAGCGGTTGTAACTGTTGGGTTGATAAGAGCTTTCCGGCCCGCCGGTGGTGGCCACCAGCCACAAATCTTTGCCGCGTAGTGCCGTGCCGTCTTGGCCATAAGCCCAGCCATAGGTCAATACCTCATCCAGCCACAGCTTTTGCAGGGCGGGCATGCTGTACCACTGAATGGGGTGCATCAGCACCAGCAGCGATGCCTGTGCCACCCGGGCTTGCTCGGAGGGCACGTCAATCGAGTAGTCGGGGTAGCTGGTGTACAGATCATTCGCATCCAAGCCTGCCGTTTGTTGGGCAACGGTGAACAGCTGCTTGTTGACACGAGAATCGCGCCAGTCGGGATGCGCCGCAATGAGGTAGATGCTGGGGGGTGTGATGTCCGTCATGCAGTGGAGTCTGTAAGAAAAATCGGCGCTTTAGAAAAACAAAGGCGATTTTTATGAGCTTTGACAGTGATTTGCTATGGGGCGCGGCACTGGTCATGTTGGGCCTGGGCGCTTTTTATGGGGTGCAGCAGCCTCTCGCCAAACAGGCCACCGTCAAGCGCTGGCCGACGGCCACAGCTCATGTGCTGGTCTCGCGGCTGAAAACTTCACAAAGCTCGGACAGCACCGCCATGTACCAGCCGTATGTGCGATACCGCTACTCCGTACAAGGTAAGGAATACACCCAAGATCGGTATGAACTGATTAATTCCTCCTCCAATCTGAAAAACCACGATGAGAAAAAGCTGACTCGCTATCCGGTCGGCGCCAAAGTGACGGTGCACCACAACCCGGTCAATCCAGCAGACGCTGTTTTGAATCCCGAAACTTCCAGAACGGCTGTCATTTTTG
>JAYUXO010000520.1:0-6030 GCA_043753505.1 Comamonadaceae bacterium | reverse complement strand
CAAACACCCGGTTGGCATCAACGAATTGCGCCCGGGCGGCACCGTTTCTGGCCCGGTGATGATGGCTTTGGCTGATGTGGCGCTTTACGTGGCCATATTGGGTGAGATTGGCATCGTGCCGTTGACGGTGACCACAAGTTTGAATATCAATTTTTTGCGCAAACCGGCAGCCGGTGCGGCAGTGATTGGGGTTTGCAAGCTCATCAAACTGGGCAAGTCGTTGGCCATCGGTGAGGTGTCGATTTACTCGGAGGGCAGCGATGCCTTGGTGGCACATGCGGTGGGCACTTACGCGATTCCGCGAGCTTGAAGGAAACATGCTGTGACTGCAGGCATCACCCACCCCGGCGTCGCGCAGGTTTTTGCAGCCTATCCGCCCGCTATTGCGCCAGCGCTATGGCGCTTGCGAGAGTTGATTTTGCAAACCGCTGTCGTTACCGCGTGTGTGGGGCCGCTGGAAGAAACCCTCAAATAGGGCGAGTCGGCTTACTTGACCACCCAAAGCAAAAGCGGCAGCACCATTCGCTTGCGCTACCAGAGCGCGCACCCGACGCAGTATTCATTGATGTTCAACTGCCAGACCACGCTGGTGGAAACCTTTCGCACGCTATTTCCGCGCGATCTGTGCTTTGAAAGCCAGCGCGCGATCGTGTTTAACCCGGCGCAACCCATCCCCACGCAACCTGTCGATTTTTGTATTGCAGCGGCGCTGACTTATCACGCAAAAACGCACATTGGGACTGTTTTACAGCGGCACGGCAGAACCATGATTTCAATGGATTTATAAGCGTTTTATGCTTCTCACCCTTGTGTATATTGCTCAAGCAGCTATATAAAACATAGCGCAAACCAGCAATTGCGCCAGCGACAGCCTCTATGGTCTGGGACACCTTTTTCGCGAAAACCATTTCATATGAACGAACTGTCTGCCTTTTGGGCTGAGTGGATCAAGCCTTCCGCCGGGCTGCCCACGGTGCAATGGTCGTTGCTGCTGGCGCTTGCGGCTGCGGCGGGGCATCTGGTGCAGCGCTACATGGGACTGTCTAAAGTGATTGGGTATTCGGTGGTTGGCACGTTGGGGGGTGCCATGGGTTTTGACGGAGCGGGTTTCGGCGGCGCAGCTTCAAGCGGTGCGATGTGGCCGCTACAAGGCACCGCCCTGTTTTTGTTGGAACTGGCATTGGCGGTGGTGTTGTTTGAAGCCGGTGGACGACTGCCGTTACGCTGGTTTCGCTACAACCCGATGGTGCTGGTACAAAGCCTGGTGGAGGCCACGCTGACTTTTTGTGCGGTGTATTTCACGCTGCGCTGGCTACAGGTAAGCCCGGCTGTGGCGCAGGCGCTGGCCATCATTGCGATGGCGGCTTCGCCTGCCGTGCTCAACCGCGTGGTGATGGACTCGCACGCCGACGGGCCTGTGACCGAGCGTGCGCTGACGCTCAGCACCCTGAGCACCCTGTATGCGCTGACGCTGGGCAGTGCCAAAGCTGGCTTGATGAACCGCACACCGTTGACGATGACCGATGCAATTTACCCAGTACTGGTCGTGCTGGGCCTGTCGGTGGTGGTGGGCGGTGCGCTGGCGCTGGCGCTGCGGGCCGCACTGCGGGTGATGAACCCGGTGAGTGAAAACACTTCGGTGCTGCTGCTGTGTTTGATGGCTGCCAGCGCCGCGCTGGCGGCGCACTTCGGTGGCTCGGCACCACTGGCGGCGCTGCTGGCGGGCGTGTTGCTCAAGCAGCTAAATCCCCGACCCTGGGCCTGGCCGCGCCAGTTGGGCAGTGCCGCCACCCTATTGGTCATGCTGATGTTCGTGCTGGTGTCGGTGGTGGCGGCCAACGCCGACTGGAGCGCGGCGGTCATAGGTCTCTCGCTGGTGATGGTGACGGCGCGGGCGGTAGCAAAAATTTCGGGGGTGGCGCTGGCCAATTTTGGTAGCGGCACCCAGTGGCGGCAGGCTGTATGGACGGGTTGCGCGATGCTGCCCATGTCGTCCCTGCCGCTGCTGCTGGTGTCGCAATTTGTGGTGTCAGCCCCGCTGCTGGGCGCGCAGGTGGCGCGGGTGGCATTGCCCGCCATTTTGCTGATGGAGGTGCTGGGCGCGGTACTGGCCACTTACGCACTGCACCGCGCGGGCGAGAGCAAGCAGCGCGCCAGCCTGGTGGCGCTGGCACCGCTGAGCCAGCGGGCCAATATCAGTGCGCCCGCGCCCTTCAGCACGCCCTTCAGCACGCCATCCAGCACGCCATCCAGCACGCCATTCAACCCACCCCGTGACACGTCAGGCGGCGGCCATGGCGCTTGAAGCCTTTCGAGACTCCGCCCCGCTCACCCTGGGCGTGGAGCTGGAACTGCAGCTGGTGAACACGCACGACTACAACCTGGCCCCTTATGCAGACAACATGCTGCGCCTGATGGCCAGGCTGCCTCTGCCCGGCGCTGTGGTGCCCGAGATGACCAGCAGCATGATCGAAATTTCCACCGGCATCTGCCACTCTTCGGACGAGGTGCTGGGCGAGTTGACCGTGATCCGCGACGCGCTGGTGCGCTGCGCCGACAAGCTGAACATTGCGGTGGTGGGCGGCGGCACGCACCCGTATCAACGCTGGCACGAGCAACGCATTTACGACAAGCCGCGCTTTCGCCAGCTCTCGGCACTGTATGGCTACCTGTCCAAACAGTTCACGATTTTTTGGCCAGCACGTACACATTGGCTGCCCTGATGCCAACAGCGCGCTGCTGATGCTGCACCGCCTGTCGCGCTACGTACCTCACTTCATTGCACTGTCGGCCTCCAGCCCGTTTGTGCAAGGGCAGGACACGCAGTTTGATTCGGCGCGGCTGAACTCGGTGTTTGCCTTTCCCATGTCGGGCCGCGCGCCCTACACATTGGATTGGGGCCAGTTCACCGAGTTTTTTTGACAAGTCCACCCGCACCGGCGTGGTCAGCAGCATGAAAGATTTCTACTGGGATATTCGTCCGAAGCCTGAATTTGGCACGGTCGAAATTCGCGTGTTTGACACGCCACTGAGCATTGAACGCGCCGCCGCGCTGGCTGGTTTCGTGCAAGCGTTGGCCAAGTGGTTTGTGACCGAGCAACCCTTTGTGCCACAGGAAGACGACTACCTCGTCTACACCTACAACCGCTTTCAGGCGTGCCGTTTCGGGCTGGAGGCGGTGTATGTGGATCCGGTGACAGGCCAGCACCTGCCCCTGCGTGAACACATCAGCCAGACCATCCGCCAGATCGAGCCGTTTGCCCACGCCGTGGGCGCTGGCGCTGCGGTCAACACGCTTCGCGCCAGCGCGGAGCGCGGCAGCAACGACGCGCGCTGGTTGCGCGAGCTGCAAAGCCGCGAACGGCTGCTGGCTGAGGTGAGCCGGCAGGCGGCGCTGCGGTTTCGGGGTGTTCGTTAACCTGTGCCGAGGGTTCCTACGGGGATACGCCTTGGGAATCGATCGAATGAACTTTATTCATTAGATTGACAGCAGCTACCTCTCTACATTGCGTCACTTCGCAATCATGCGATGCAACCTGTGGAGACAAACATGCAAACCATTCGACGTGGCCTGCTGGCCAAACCTTTTCGTGCTTCGATTGCCGCGCTGTTGTGCGCATCGCTAGGTACTTTTAGCGCCACCGCGCAGGCACAAACCAAAACCATCAAGCTGGGCCATCCACAGTCGGCTACTTCGGCATTTCACGCAGGCTCGGAAGCCTTTGCTGCTGAAGTGGAACGCCTGAGCAAAGGCAGCATGAAGGTGCAGCTGTTTCCGGGTGGCACGTTGGGCGGTGAGCGTGAAATGGTGGAAGCGGTGCAGCTGGGAACGCTGGAAGTGGTGGTCACCTCCACCGGACCGGTGGGTAACTTCGTACCCGAGACCTTGATCACCGACATTCCGTTTTTGTTTCGCGACTACGAGCACGCGCGTAAAACGCTGGACGGCCCGATCGGGCAGGAGATTTTGTCGAAATTCCCCGCCAAGGGTATGGTGGGTCTGGCCTGGGCTGAAAATGGTTTTCGTCATGTGACGAACAGCAAGCGCGCCGTGAATTCACCCGACGATCTGAAGGGGTTGAAGCTGCGCACCATGGAGAACCCGATACACATGCTGGCGTTTCGAACGCTGGGTGCACAGCCCACACCGATGGCGTTTCCCGAGGTGTTTGGCGCACTGCAACAAGGCACGGTTGACGGCCAGGAAAATCCCATTCCCGTCATCGTGTCGTCCAAATTCGGGCAGGTACAAAAGAACCTCACCTTGACAGGCCATGTGTATTCGCCCGCGCTGTTCATCACCTCCACAGCTTACTTTGGCAGCTTGAGCGCCGAGCAGAAAAAGGTATTGCAAGACGCGGCGGCGGTTGGCGCGACAGCGATGCGGCGCAAGGTCAATGAAATTGAAAACAAGGGCATTGACGACCTGAAAGCGCAAGGCGTGAATGTGGTCACCACGGTAGACAAGGCGCGCTTTCAAACCGCGCTGGCACCGGCTTACGCTGACTACTCCAAGCGTTTTGGCAGCGAAGCCATCGACAAGATCAAGGCTGTCAAATAGGCCCTGTTCGTGAAAACCTTTGAAACGGTTCTGTTAGCGCTGAACCGCTGGGTTTTGATTGCGTTGCTGGCGGCCATGTCCGTCATTGTGTTCACCAATGTGGGCAGCCGCTACATCACCGGCGACTCCATTCCGTGGGCCGAAGAGGTGGCCCGTCACATGATGATCTGGCTGACCTTTCTGGGCTGTGGCCTGGTGTTGCGCTCGGGTGGCCACATCGCCATCGACAACCTGCAGGATGCACTGGCCCCAAATGCGGGGCGCTGGCTGCGCGCTTTCATTGTGTTGTTGATTGCAGTTTTTTTTGTGGCGCTGATGGTGGTGGGAACGACCTATGTCCAGCGCACCATGTTGCAGCTGACGGCGGCCACACAGATTCCTTTCGGCTTCATCTACCTGGCCATGCCGGTGGGCTGTGCCCTCACCCTCATTCATTTGGCGCTGGTGGCGCGCACCTGGATCACCCAGCGGGCCTTTATGGCTGATGAAGACTTTGACGCAAACGCGAGTGCATCCCTATGACCATGAGTTTGATTTTGATAGCGGCCACCTGTGTGCTGCTGGCCATCGGCGTGCCCGTGGCTTTTGCCTTGGGCATGGCGGCGCTGGCAGCGGTGGCCTGGCATCCCAGCTTTCCCATGCTGGTGGTGCTGAAGGAAACCTTCACTGGCATTGACAGCTTTCCACTGATGGCAGTGCCGTTTTTCATTCTGGCGGCCGAGCTGATGAGCGGCGGCTCGTTGACCCTGGTGTTGTTGCGGTTCGCCGGCCAGTTTGTCGGCCATAAACGTGGTGGCCTGGGCTACACCAATGTGGTGTCGCTCACATTTTTCTCGGGCATTTCAGGCTCGGCACTGGCCGATGCTGCGGGTCCGGGGTCGATGCTGATCAAGATGATGGACAAGGCGGGCTACGACCGGTCCTACGCGGGCGCGCTGACCGCCTCCACCGCCATCGTGGGGCCCATCATTCCGCCGTCGATCATCATGATTGTGTATGCGCTGCAGGACGAAAACGTCTCAGCTGGCGCACTGTTCATGGCGGGCATCGTGCCTGGCATCCTGATTGCGGCGGCCATGTGCGTGGTCAACTTCTACATTTCCAGACAGCGCAACTACCGCGGCGAAGGCAGCATGCCGGGTTGGGGCGAAATTGCCCGTACCACCTGGCGCGCATTACCCGCCATCTTGCTACCAGTGCTCATTTTGGGCGGCATGCGGGCGGGCTGGTTCACGCCGACCGAGGCTTCGGTGGTGGCGGTGTTTTACGCGTTGGTTTGCGGCAAGTATGTGTACGGCACATTGCAGTGGAAAGCAGTGCCCGACATTTTGTGGCGTTCGGCGCTGCTAACCGCATCGGTGTTGATCATCATTGCCATGTCGGCGTCATTTGCCTGGGTGTTGACGATCGAAGGGGTGCCGCAAGCCGTGGCCAGCTGGATCAGCGGCATGCAGCTCAGTCCGTGGCTG
>JAYUXO010000519.1:0-6037 GCA_043753505.1 Comamonadaceae bacterium | reverse complement strand
TATATAAAAGTGCTTCCAGCCCCTTCAGTACCTGCACAAGCAGCTATTAAATAGATAGTAAATCAAGGGTCTGGATGAACCGTCAGGCTACCATTGGGCATGAAAAAAACATTCCAACTGAACATCGAAGGCAAGCACCCCGACCGGGTGCTTGACGCCATCAAACACGAGACCCGCCAATACATCCGCCGCGAGCGCGGCAAACCGCTCGCTGAAGGCGTGGACTTTGCGGACTTTGACTGCCGCTTTGGCACCACAGAAGCCGAAGCCCAAGCGGTGCATCTAACGGCCCTGACCGGCCTGATGGACACCGTGGCGCAAGCCGGGGGCACGCAGTGTTATGTGGAAATTTTGAGCAAACCCGGGGTGCGAACCAAACGCGATACGCCGCAAGCTGAGGAGGGCGAATTGCCGTGTGATGACGGAGACCGTTCAAACTAGCAAAGCACGTCTGCATGGTGCGTCGGTTACGTGTCCATTGCTTGCATGACCCATTCAGTTGCACCAGAGCGAACTTTACGCTGCTCAGGCTCGCATGAGGTGGCTGCAACCTGTTGACTGCTCAATTGGGCGCCAGCGCTGCATTACCAATCCGCCAAGGCCTATCCAGGATAGAGCAGACGTCGCGTTGAAGGCCATAATTTGCGCGTGCTCTGCCATGCCCAGCCTTTAATCCCCTTCTACGCCACCGCCGTTTATTTCACGGGCATGGGTACGGCGAAAGCGTCCCGTGGCTTGCGCTGTGCCGCGAGGCGCCGACTGTGACAAAGCAAGTCCAAGCTGAACTGAACGCATGAACAAACGGCGACTCCTGGCCTCTCGCTCAAGCGGATCCTTAACGGCAGGCCACCAAGCCATGGCCTGTGGTAGGCGGTACGTTTTGACCGGCCCGGGCTTAGCGTCCTGCCGCTGTCGTCCTGTTAATTCAAACGCTGGACCTCAACCAACACCGACTGGTCGCACCCCATGAAAGCACTACTTCTCGTAGCGATTGTCGCGAGCTTGGCGATAAACGCCGTGCTCGGCTACAAGGTCCTGTTTGGATTGCCCGCAACGCAAACGGCCAGCTCCAACCGCAATGCCATCGTGATGCAAACGCCTGGGGGGCTTCTCGAGGTCAGCAAGATTAGCGCTGAAGAGCGATTCGATTCGACGACAAACCACACGGTACTGGGTGTTCCGGTGGGGCGGACAGTTGCCCAGGTCAGGGTGCCCACTGTTTATCGCTATCACATTCCGTTGGCCAAAGACTGGAACATTCTGCTGAGCGGCAGCAACCTGCTGGTGGTGGCACCCCCAGTGCGGCCCTCACTCCCGGTGGCGATCGACACGGGCAAGCTCGAATCCTTTTCAAGCGGTCTGTGGTCGCCCATCACGGGTGCAAATGCCGTGAATGAACTCCAGAGAACCATCACTGACAGGCTTGGCGAGAAGGCTGCATCGCAAGCACTCGTCCTTCTGCAGCGCGAAACGGCTCGACAAACTGTTGGTGAGTTCGTTCACAAGTGGGTAGTTGATCAATCACGCTGGAAAGGGCTTGAGCCGCCGACTGTTTTTGTGTTCTTTGCCGATGAACCCATGGGCAGGAAGGCGGCTGCTCAAATTGCGCAGGCCCAGTGAGCGTATTGACCCGCTTGCGTTGCCTAAGTGGCCCACTCGGAATACGCCTATCCCTTCATCACCGCCATCTCATCCCAGTGCGTCGTGTAGCGGGGGTGTCCGGCGTTCCTGCTTCATCATCCAGGCTTGGCCCACCATGCGGGCGTCGATATCGGTGCCGGGTGTGTATGCGCCGGTGCGCATGGGTGACCGATTGCTGGTCGACGGTGGCTTGACCAACAACATTCCGATTGACGTGGTAAGTGCCATGGGGGCTGACGTCATGATCGTGGTGGCGTTCACCACCTCGTTGTTACCCACTAAAAAAATCGGCTCGGTGCTCAACGTGCTGTCGCAAACCGTGAGCATGCTGGTGCTGTTCAACGAACGGGTGCAACTGGTTCGGGTCAGCCTGCTTTTGTGGAAATTGATTGCCGCTTGCCTACAAAAGATTGGCTGCACCTCCTACAGGGTTGAAACAAAGTCTGAGCCAAAATGTTTTTATTTGGTGAGACTTATGACAACAGGTAAACGACAAAGATCGATTAACTCTTACCCCATAACTGCGGTTACCAGTGGGCAGCAACATCGCACACCACTCGCATCGGCGTTGGCCCGAAAGGCAGTACCTTGGGCGCTGTTAGCGCTGAGCCAGGGTCTCCTGGCGCAACAGCTGCCCGGAGCGGGCAGCCAGATTCAGCAACTTCCTCCATCTCCGTTGCCGCAAAAGGCCCCGCCAGAGATCCGCATCGAAAGTGGCCCCGGCCCGGCCCGGCCCGGTGCTGGTGAATCAAAAATTCTGGTGCAAAACGTACGGGTTAGTGGCGCAAAAGCCTACCCAGCGGCTGACCTGTTGGCACTCACCGGCTTTGTTCCAGGCACTGAACTGACACTGACTGATTTGCGCGGTATGGCTGCCAAGATCACCGCGTTTTATGCCGGGCAAGGTTACTTCGCTGCGCGGGCCTATTTGCCGGCGCAGCAGATCACCGACGGCACGGTCACCATCGCGGTCAACGAAGGTGAATACGGCCAAATTATCTTGCGCAACCAGAGCAGGTTGTCGGATCAGCAGGCCTATCGCCTGCTGGACGGGCTGAAGCCTGGCGACCCCATCACCAATGACCCGCTGGAAAGCCGCTTGCTGCTGCTGTCCGATACGCCCGGCGTGGCGGTCACATCGACGCTGGTTCCTGGCCCCCAACCTGGCACATCAGATCTGCTAGTGGACATCACGCCCGGTCAATTGGTGACCGGTAGCGTCGACGCTGACAACGCGGGCAACCGTTACACCGGTCAGTATCGACTGGGTGCCACCGTCAATCTGAACAATCCGCTCGGGCTGGGCGATATGGCCAGCCTGCGGGCGGTGACATCGGGCGACGGTCTTCATTACGGCCGCGCCGCCTACCAGGTGCCCTTTGGAAAAACCACCGTCGGGGTTGCTTACAGTCGACTTGACTATGCCCTGGGCAAAGAATTTGCGCCTCTGGGGGCCAACGGTGATGCCAAGGTGGCCAGTGTGTATGCCAGCTACCCGCTGATCCGCTCGCGCAACACCAACCTTTACGCAGGTGTGAGCTATGACCGTAAAAGCCTACAGGACCGGATAGACCTGTTCTCATCGGTGACCAACCGCAAAATCAACGTGGTGACTGCCAACGTGTATGGCAGCCACAGCGACACCCTCGGCGGCGGCGGAGTCAATTCTTTTTCGCTGGCTTGGTCGGCTGGCAAACTGGACATTCAGACGCCCGCTGCGCTGGCTGCTGACGCGGCAAGCGCCCGCAGCCAGGGGTCTTACAACAAACTGGCCTTTTCTGCGTCGCGACTGCAGCAGGTTACCGATAGCGTGTCCTTTTTTGCCGGGGTCAGCGGGCAGGCAGCCTCTAAAAATCTCGATCCCTCCGAAAAGATGGTGCTGGGTGGCATGGATGGCGTGCGTGCCTATCCGCAGGGTGAAGGCTTTGGCGACCAGGGTTATCTGGTCAACCTGGAAGCCCGCCTGCTACTGCCCAAGGCCCAAAGTTTGCCCGGCAGGACGCACCTGATTGGCTTTGTGGATACCGGTGACGTCACCATCAACAAAAACCCGTGGTCGGCTGAGCCCAACCAGCGAAGCCTGGCTTCTTATGGCGTGGGTCTCTCCTGGAGTGATCCTGGCAACTTTCTGGTTCGAACCTACTACGCCCGCAAGCTTGGAAATGAACTTGCCACCTCTGCACCCGACAGGTCTGGCCGCTTCTGGATTCAGGCTGTCAAGTATTTCTGAGCCCGAACCAGCGCCAACGCACCGCGACCCACCCAGCACCCACAACTTCGAAAGATCTACTATGAAACCGATTGAACCCAGCAGGAGGAGCCCACGCTCCGGGACCGCTGGCACAGCACGCTTTGCCATCAATACCCTGTCAGCCTGCTTGATGCTGACCTTTGGCGTGACAGCGCAAACGCTGCCTACAGGCGGCGTGGTAGCCGCTGGTGCCGCGACGATTGCCAACAGTGCTGCGAGCACCACCATCACGCAATCGACCGGGAACGTGGTGATCAACTGGCAAAGCTTCGGTATCGGCCCAGGTCAGACGGTGCAGTTCATTCAGCCGGGCAGCAATTCGGTAGCTCTGAACCGCGTGCTGGGCAGCGATCCTTCCAGCATTCTTGGCAATCTGTCGGCCAATGGAAAAGTGTTTCTGCTGAACCCGAATGGCATTCTGTTTGGCAGCCGGGCGTCGGTCAACGTCGGCGGGCTGGTTGCCACCACCCTGGGCATCACCGATACCAACTTCATGGCGGGCCGATATGCCTTCACCGATGCCGGCAATGGCCTGATTGTCAACCACGGCAGCATTGCCGCAGCCGAGGGGGGCTATGTGGCCCTGATGGGCAAAAGCGTCAGCAACCAGGGCATTGTTTCAGCCAGGCTGGGCACCGTCGCACTGGCTGCCGGCAACGCCATCACCCTGGACGTGGGCGGAGATGGCCTGCTGAATCTTTCGATCTCACAAGGCGCGGTGAATGCGCTGGTTGAAAACGGTGGTTTGATTCGTGCCGATGGCGGCCGTGTGTTGCTGAGCGCGCAAGCGGCAGGTGAGTTGCTGCACACCGTCGTCAACAACACCGGGGTAATACAGGCGCAAACTATTGGTAACCGCAATGGATCAATTTTTCTGCTGGGCGACATGCAGAGCGGCACTGTGAGCGTCGGCGGCACGCTGGACGCCTCCGGTACGGGCGCGGGGCAAACTGGCGGCAGTGTCACGGCTACCGGCCAACACGTCGGCCTGTTTGGCGGCCACATCAATGCCTCGGGCGACGCAGGCGGCGGAACCGTGCTGGTCGGTGGCGGCTATCAGGGCAAGAACCTGAGCGTTCCGAATGCCGCTGCGACTTACATGAGCGCGGACTCGACGATCGATGTCGACGCTCTCACCAACGGCAAAGGCGGCACTGCCGTGCTGTGGGCAAACGACACGACGCGCGCGCACGGTGTCATCACGGCGCGCGGCGGCGCGCAGGGCGGCGACGGCGGCCTGATCGAAACCTCTGCGCACTGGCTGGACGTTCAAGGCGTCAGGGTCAATGCCAGCGCGCCGAGCGGCAGAGCCGGCATGTGGCTGCTCGACCCGACTGATGTGACCATCTCGCTCACGGGGGGGGGAGCGGGCCAAAACGGGACATTCGCCGGCGGTGTCTTCACCCCGGCAGCTGGGGCGCAGACGTCCAATATAAATTCCACTCAACTCAGTGCAGCCCTCACCGGAGCCACGGGTACCGACATCACTATCACCACAACGAGCACCGGAAACGGGTTTGGCGATATCACTGTCCAAGATCCGATCACCTGGGTCAGGACCGGTTTAAGCCCCACTACCCTGACCCTGCTCGCTGCAAGAGACGTGAACGTCAACGCGGCCATCACTGCCACCAATGGCAACCTGGTGGTGTGTTGTGGGCGGGACATTAACGTGAACGCGGCGATTACGACGACAGGCACTGCCGCCACCCCCAACCAAGGCGGCAATGTATTGTTAAGCGCCGGTCGCGATGTCACTATCGTGCGGTCGGCTAACACTGTTGCGCTTCCCAATAAAAGCCTGACGGAGATTGTGACAACTAACGCGAACATGGAAATATGCGCCGGACGCGATATCGTCCTGGGCAATACTTTCAACAACGCCGCACTGCTTACGCTGACCAACAGCGTCGCCAACTCCAACGGCCCCTTCAATCCGGTCACACAGCGCGGCTTGACGCTGCGCGCCGGCAATGCAGCCACCGGCCCCGGAGCAGCGGGCGGGGGAGGCACATTAAATATTAGTGCGGGAACCTTTAATACCGTTACAGGTCCGAATCCCATTTCACCAATCAACATCTTTTACAACGCCAGCTCATATGCGTCGCCGACCGATTATTCGGGTTTCTTTACCGGTACTGGCGG
>JAYUXO010000518.1:0-2401 GCA_043753505.1 Comamonadaceae bacterium | reverse complement strand
CACAAAGCCCGTGGGCCTACCTGGGCCACGCCCGTTTTGCCACCATGGCCAAAGAACGCCGCGCAGCAGTCAAGGTAATGCCGGTTGACCTGGGCGGCAAGGTGTTTCCTGTCTCGGGCGGTCTGCCGCTGGCGCAACGCCCCGCGCAGCGCCAGGCCTACCGGCTGGTGGAGCTGGCGCGCTGGAGCAAATACCTGGGGCTGCCGCTGAATGTGACGCCGAAGTTTTTCCCGGTGTCAGGAGACGACGCAGCCCGCCTGATCATTGCCATCGACCAGTACGACGGCAGCGAGGCGGCGCTCAAACTTACCGGTGCCGTACTGGCGGCGGTATGGGCGCAAGAGCGCAACATTGCCGACATGGCGGTGCTGGCCGAGCTGATCACCGAATGCGGTTTGCGCCCGGGCCGATTGGCCCAGTCACGCAACAGCTCGGTACAAGCCCGCTACGATGAATACACCCAGGCCGCAATTGCCGCCCATGTTTTTGGGGCGCCCAGCTACGTCGTGGAAGGTGAAATATTCTGGGGGCAAGACAGGCTGGACCTGCTGGAGCTCAAGCTTCTCAATTTGCCGTCGGCGTCTTGATTTCATGCAGAACTGACGTCAGCGGTGTGCCTGTCAGAAGGAACACACATCTGGACGCAGAATTCGCTGAAGTTACGCAGAAGCCGCAGGAAAAACAGGTCTGATTTTCTGCGTTTCTTGCGCAGTTTTTGCGATGTCTGCACCCTGTCCCCGATGACAACAAAGGGCTTTCGGCAGTCTTGATTCATAAACTTTCACTGGAGCTTTCACCATGGGTCAATTTGCCACTCTCAATTCGGAAGACGGTTTTGAATTTGCAGCTTACGTGGCGCGCCCCGCTGGCAAGCCACAGGCCGCCGTGGTGGTGCTGCAGGAGATTTTTGGCGTGAACCCACACATTCAATCCATGGCCGATGGCTACGCCGCCGCCGGATATCTGGCCATTGCACCCAGCACCTTTGCCCGCGCCAAACCGGATGTGGTGCTGGGCTACACCGAAGCCGACATGAATGCGGGCTTCGCCTTGAAGGCCACCGCCGAAGCGCATGCTGACAAAGTGCTGGACGACATTCAAGCCGCCATTGACTACGCCGACGATGAAACCGACGGCGGCAAGGTCGGCATCGTCGGCTACTGCTGGGGCGGCCTGCTCAGCTGGCGCGCCGCCTGCGAGCTGGACGGCCTGTCCGCAGCCGTCACCTACTACGGCGGTGGCATGACGGCCGAGCACGCGCGCGAACCCACCTGCCCCGTACTCAGCCACTTCGGCGACCAGGACGCCTACATACCGTTGGACGGGGTAGAGGCTTTTAAAGTCGCGCAGCCCGAAGTGCAGGTGCATATTTACCCTGCCAACCACGGCTTTAACTGCGACGCGCGTGGCTCGTACAACGAAGCCGCCGCCAAGACGGCCCGCGAGCGCAGCCTGGCTTTTTTTGCTGAACACCTGGCCTGAACCAACAACCCCTTTCTCCCTCCGGAAGAAACAGATTGAACTCCTTCCCCCGCTGGGGGAAACAGATCGGACTCCTTCCCCCGCTGGGGGAAGGCGGGGATGGGGGCATGCGCGCGCTAACGCTTATTTGTGCGCTGACCCCAAGCCCCCATCCCAACCTTCCCCCAAAGGCGGGAAGGAGCAGACAAGCAGCAACGACTGGAGTCGCTTTTATTAAGCGTTTTAGGCCTCTATCCCTTATGAAAATTGCTCAAGCAGCTATTATTTCAATAGCGTTTTTATGCACTTTCGCATACGCTGCCGATTACACCGGCCCCCTGTTCGACGCCCACCTGCACTACAACGACGAGGCCTTCAATGGCACCACCGGCCCCCACCCGGTGGCCGACGTGTTGGCACGCCTGCAGCGCAGCGGCGTCAAAGCCATCGTGGCCAACAGCCGCCCCAATGACGGCACCAAAGCCCTGGTGGCCGCCGCCCATAACCACGGCGGTCTGGCCACCGGTGGAACCGCGGGCGGTACCACCACCATCACCGCCAAAGACCTGGCAGTTATTCCCTTCATTCGCCTGTACCGCAACCGAGCCGATTACGACAGCTGGTTTAAAGACGAAACCATCTACGACATGGTGGTCGCCGAGCAAGCCCGTGGCGCCACCATTGCCGCCAGGCGCGTCGAATTTCGCGGCATTGGCGAATTTCACCTGTACGACAGCGCCAACGCGAATGGCCCCGTCGCCAAAAAGCTCATGGCTTACGCCGAAGAAAAGTCCCTGGCCGTGCTCGCCCACGTAGACGACACCGCCATCGATCTGCTGATGGCCAACACCCCTAGCAAGGGCCAGAAACTGCGCCTGATCTGGGCCCACACCGGCATTGGCGGCGTGTCGGTTGCGCGCGTGGACGAACTGCTCACCCG
>JAYUXO010000517.1:0-2406 GCA_043753505.1 Comamonadaceae bacterium | reverse complement strand
AAGAACCGCCGGCCAAAGACGCACTGCTGAAAAAACTCATTGGCGACCACGAACCGCCCTATGCGCAGCAGTGGATAGACCTGGGCGAGGACTTTCAGCACAAGATGTTGGCGGGCATCGTGGCGTTTGAGCTGCGGGTGGACAGCCTGCAATGCAAAGTCAAACTCAATCAGCACCGCCGCGAAGCCCATGTGGCCATGCGGGAGGCCTATGCTGCAGGGGATGAAAACCACCAGGCCTTGGGGCGGTGGATGGACGAGCTGGGGTTGCCCGCAATCCCTCCGTCAGAAAACATGCAAGGAGACGTGAAATGAAAGCCGTATTCGGAATGGTGGGCCTGCTGATCGCCTTGGTGATTGTTGGCTTCGTTGTCAAAAAGCAATTGGCCTCGACCCGACAAGCGGTGCCTGCGCTACAGGTTCCGGGTTCCCAGGTTCCTGGCCTGCCAGCAACCGACTCCAATGCGTCGGTTAAAGCGCAAAGCCAGCAAATCCAGCAGCAATATAAACAGGCCATTGATGCGGCCGTGCAGTCTCGGCCCATGCCGGATGAAAAGTAAAACCGGCTGAACAGTCGCTCTACCAATTTAAACCAGCAGCCAGTTGCATGCCGACTGTTGACAGTCGAGTTTGAAATACGCCGCTACAGATCTGACACACGCTCCGATTGGGGCCCCCATTGCGGCTGCATCACGCCCTGCGTGAAAAAAGCACGGCGCTTGGGCCGATCGCTGTCATGCGCAGCACGGTGCGGGAACTTCAAGTTCCTCCCGGAAAGTCAAGTCCGTATGAGCCGTCGAAAAATGCGGCGGCAGGCAACGCTGTCACTTCAGATGTCACCGCCGTTGGTGCGCTGGCGGTTTTACCTGGCAAATACCTGCCTGACAGTACTGCCTCGCAGCCAGGCAAGCTTGTTGGGAACAGTGCAGCCCCAGTCGCAAACCCAGCCACCACAGCGACCCCAACGCCACCTCCCGATGTGCTGGACAGCTACAGCGGCTACTTACTGGGTAACTTGATTTACCCAAGCTATGTCACGCAAGGGACCTTCAACGGCGTCACGCTGGCATCGTCTGCAGAGGCCGGAATGGTCGCCGGACTTCACAAGGTGGGCCGCGGTCAGGTGTTGTTTGTCAATCTACCGTTGACCGATTTAAAAGTGGCGCGTACCGATGGATGGCTGATGCACGGCTTCTTGCGGTACTTTGCCCATAACGTGCTGCACATGGCACAGCTGTCTGCCGTGCCGGACGGTATTGCCGGGCTGACATTGAACTGGCACCTGGATTCGTTTGCTGCGCAATTACCCACGCTGAAACTTGAAAAACTTGGCGTGTTCACGTGATGGACTGGTACTGCATCTCAGTCGATTTCGCGGTTGCCCAAAACACCAGCCGCATGATTTACATGCATCCCAACGGAGCCAACGTCTGGCCCGATGTGTTGCAGGATCTTCTGGCCTATGCAAAAACACAAGGCACGCAGCGTTTCAAGTGGTACACCATGACCCGTTTGGCTGACTTTATGACGGCAGCGTCACCGTTTCAGACCAGGGCGCACATTGGACCGTACGTGCCGGAAACACCCGCCGCGCCAGTTTTACAGCGATGAATGTCCCCGTGCGCAAATAAGACGCAGGTGGCGAGATTGGTTTGCATGGCGCTGGTGGTGTTTGAATGCAGATGCTTGCGCATTGAGGGTTCCGTGCAGCCCTACAATTTGGAAACCTGCGATAGTTGAAAAACATTGTGCCAAACAGCCTGTAACCCTTATGAAGATTGCTCAAGCAGCTATCAAAATCGTAGTACACGAATTCTCTATTTCAAGGGTTTTCCCATTGAAAGCCACCACGCAATGAATCCCTCATCCATGCCCCGCCCCAAATACCAAGACGTTCTGGGACTGCTCGGCTGGCTGGCCCTGTGCTTTGCTGCCAGTGCCCTGGGTGCCGTGGCCTCGGTAAACGCCAAAGACTTTTACAAGGCACTGGTCAGCCCCAGTTGGGCACCACCGGGCTGGGTGTTTGGCCCGGTGTGGACAGTGCTGTTCATCTGCATGGCGGTGGCGGCTTGGCTGGTGTGGCGCTCTGCTGGCGACCAAAAATCCAGGCGCATCGCGCTGGGATTGTTCGTGGCGCAACTGGCAGCCAACTGCCTGTGGAGCTGGCTGTTTTTTGCCTGGCGGCTGGGCGGCGTGGCGTTTGCCGAGGTGTTGCTGCTGTGGGTCCTGATTGCCTGCACGGCAGTGGCTTTCTGGCGCATCAAACCGTTGGCGGGGGCGCTGTTCATGCCGTATTTGGCGTGGGTGAGTTTTGCGGCGGTGCTGAACTGGGTGTTGTGGCGGGGAAATATGGGGGTGTTGGGGTAGAGGGCTCAAGACAGCGAGCCAATTACCGATAAAACCCAAG
>JAYUXO010000516.1:0-14722 GCA_043753505.1 Comamonadaceae bacterium | reverse complement strand
GTCGCTTTTATTCAAATTCATAGCCATAACCGCGCATGATTCCACGAGCCTTTTCACCTTTCAGGTAATCGGCCAAGGCCAGTGCTGCCGGGTTACTTGCACCGACCTTGAGAACCAGCAGATCCTGCTTGAGCGGCGTGTGCAAATTGTGCGGCACGACCCAGGCCGAGCCACTCGCGATGCGCCCGTCCATCATTACCTGCGACAACGCCACAAAGCCAAGCGCTGCGTTGCCGGTAGCCACAAACTGAAAGGTTTGCCCGACGCTTTCGCCTTGCACCAACTTCGCTTGCCAACGCGGCCACTGGCCCAGCCGGGTCATGGTCTCCACCGCCGCGGCTCCGTAGGGGGCAACCTTGGGGTCTGACAAGGCCAGCCGCGCAAAATCGCCGGTGGCCAAAACCTGGCCTTTGTCGTCCACCACCCCGGGTCTGGCGCTATACAGCGCCAACCGGCCCAACGCGTAGGTGTAGCGGCTGCCCGGCACACCTAAGCGCTCACGCTCCAGCCTCTGAGGCGTTTCATCGTCAGCGGCCAGCAGCACCTCAAACGGTGCACCGTTTCTGATCTGCGCATAAAACTTGCCCGTGGAGCCAAACGCCAGCAGGGTTTTGTGGCCGGTGTCTTGCTCAAACGCAGCAGCAATTTTTTGCATGGGCGCGGCAAAGTTGGAAGCAACTGCCACGCTGACTTCGGCGGCTTGCAGCGCCGTGGCGCATAGCGCCAGTAGCAAGGCCAGCGGTGGAATGAAAGAGCGCGTCATGATCGTGTTGCGTTGCAGTGATTGGTTTGTGAATTCAGGTTTTGTGGTCTGACATGGCCTTTTAATGCCGCTTTTCATGCAACCGCCGGTACACCGTGGCACGGCTGATTCCCAGCTGTTTGGCAGCCAGGCTGATGTTGCCGTGGGCTGCAGAAATGGCTTTTTGAATCATGGCGGCTTCCACGTCTTTTAGGTGCGGAGGTGCTCGGCCCGCACGGTTCAAGGGCGCAAGCGGCATGTCACCCACTCCTTGTGCCAGGCCCGACAAGCGCAGACCCGACCACAGCGGTAATTCCACTGGCGCCACATTGAGTGCCGCGTCAAACAGCTGCTCCCAAGGCAACGCAAAAAGCTCGCTGGCGTGGGTCAGGACTGGCACTGTCGTGAGGCTGATTGAATGCATTCCCATTTCAACGGGTGCTGACCCTGCAGGCAGTGTATTGAGCACCGGGGCCATTTGACGTGCGGCAACGTTCGCGCCTGTGACCCAGCCATCTGAATCCAGCACGAGGAGGCCGTCACTCTCGTCGCCCAGCGCGTCACCCGACCAATTGATGCGCAGTACCAGTCGGTGGGGGCGGGCCAGCGTCAGCGCGTTTTCAATGTGGCGGGCAGATTGGGTCACCAGATGACGCAGTTCGGGTCGTTCCACCGTGTCGATACCGGTTAAATCGAGCATGCCAACGCAGTGCCCGTACGGACCAAACAAAGGTGCACCGGCACAGCTGTAGGCGCGGTTGTCGTTAAAAAAATGTTCTCCCCGGTGCATCCAGACCGGCTGCAATTCGGCCAGGGCTGCACCAATGGCCGTGGTGCCCACGCTGCGCTCGGACAAATCAACACCGATGCGGGTAATCAGGCGGGCGCGTCGGTCACTGCGGTCAATCGGGCCATCCACGTCCACCACCACGCCATCCAGGTTGGTCAGGATTGCGAAATAGTGGGTGTTGGCTATGGCACGACCCAGGCGCTGCAAAACCGGTTTGGCCGCTTGTGCCAATGTGTGGTTCGCATCGGCGCTACGGCGCGATGCTTCCGCAGGCAACACATCAAAACCCAGTGGTGCAGTGGGCTCCTGGCCACGTGCCAAACAACGCTTCCAGGAGCGAGCCACCCAAGGCTCCACGCCGAGCAAACCGGGGGAGTGACAAGCAATCGCATCTTGCCCGCCTCCTGCAAAAACGGTTTCCCGGGCGCGTGCGATCAACGCTAAGCGGTCGGCAGGAGCGGCGCGAGGTGCTTGCAGCATGGTGTTTGTCTCATCGGCTTGTTTGTGGCTTTTGGCAGTTTTCAGTTGATGGTGCCCGATGTGGGACTTCGCTGTGTTTCATTTTGAGAAATTCCCCAGACAGTTTTTAACCCACTAGGGTTTTGCCTAGCGCCCGCGTCTGCCGTGGCTTCAACAATGCTTGCGCAATACGGCCCTTCACAACCACACGATGGAGAAAAAACTCATGCAGGTTCAACTCAAAGTCAACGGCAAAACGTCCAGCTTCGACGTCGCGCCCAACACGCTGCTGGTGCAAGCGCTGCGCGAGAACCTCAAACTCACTGGTACCCACGTGGGCTGCGATACCGCGCAGTGCGGAGCTTGCACCATCATCGTCAACGGCCGGGCTATCAAGTCGTGCAATACCCTGGCGGTCCAACATAGCGGAGCGGAAATCACCACCATTGAAGGGCTGGCTGCGGCAGACGGAACCATGCACCCGATGCAGGCGGCATTTAAAGAGTGCCACGGCCTGCAATGCGGCTATTGCACCACCGGGATGGTGATGAGCGCGGTAGACCTGTGCAAACACAAACCCCAAGCCACCGAAGGCGAAATCCGCGAGCTTCTGGAGGGCAATATTTGCCGCTGCACCGGTTACCAGAACATTGTTAAAGCTGTGCAGCATGGCCAGGCGGCCATGGCTGCGTGAATCTTTCAAAATTTGCGGTACAGAACGCAGCCACACACAGTGGGCCAGCGCTGTCCTCAACTGATTAACTAGGAGCTACACATGGGCGCACCCGATTTCGCAAACCTCCCCTACATTGGGGAGTCCATCAAGCGCAAGGAAGACTACCGCTTCCTGACTGGCGCAGGCAACTACACCGACGACATCAACCTGCCCAACCAGCGTTATGCAGTGTTTGTGCGCTCCCCGCATGCACACGCCGTTATCAAAAACCTCGACGTGAGCAAAGCCGAGGCAATGCCTGGCATTCACAAGGTGTTTACTGGCAAAGATGTAGAAGGAAAAATGGGCGGCCTGCCTTGTGGCTGGCTGATCACCAGCACCGACGGCCAACCGATGAAAGAGCCGCCACACCCGATCCTGGCCCAGGGCAAAGTGCGCTACGTGGGCGACCATGTGGCCATGGTGGTTGCTGACACTATCGAGCAGGCCAAAAACGCTGCAGAAGCCGTGGAAGTGGACTATGACGTGCTGCCCGCTGTGGTCAATGTGACCCGCGCCGCTCAGGCCACTGCCCTGCACGAGGCCGCGCCTGACAACCATTGCTACAAGTGGGCCATTGGCGACAAGGCGGGGGTGGATGCGGCGTTTGCCAACGCAGCCCACATCACCAAGCTGGATCTCACCAACAACCGCTTGATTCCTAACGCCATGGAGCCACGCGCAGCCATCGGCGCTTACAGCCGGGCTACCGAGGATTACACGCTGTATGTGTCCAACCAGAACCCGCACGTCGAGCGCCTGCTGATGACTGCGTTTGTGCTCGGGCTGCCCGAGCACAAGGTGCGCGTGATTGCGCCCGATGTGGGCGGTGGTTTTGGATCCAAAATTTTCTTGTATGCCGAAGATGTGGCACTCACCTGGGCAGCCAAGCAACTCAATTGCGCCATCAAATGGACTGCTGATCGCAGCGAAGCATTCTTGTCTGACGCGCATGGCCGAGACCATGTGAGCCACGCCGAGATGGCGATGGACAAAGATGGCAAGTTCCTGGCTATGCGTGTGCACACCGACGCCAACATGGGCGCTTACCTGTCGACCTTCGCGCCCGCAGTGCCCACGATTCTTTACGCCACCTTGCTGGCCGGCCAATACACCTGCCCGCAGATTTATGTGGAGGTGGATGCCTGGTTCACCAACACCGCGCCGGTGGATGCGTATCGTGGTGCCGGTCGCCCAGAGGCTACCTACCTGCTGGAGCGCCTGGTCTCGCGCTGCGCCTGGGATTTGGGTTTGGCTCAGGACGAGATTCGCCAACGCAACTTTGTGCGTACCTTCCCATACCAAACGCCAGTCGCGTTGATGTACGACGTGGGTGACTTTCAAGCGTGTATGGACGGTGCAAAAAAGCTGGGTGATGTGGATGGCTTTGCCGCTCGTAAAGCAGCGAGCGCAGCCAAGGGCCTGAAGCGCGGCATTGGATACAGCAGCTACATCGAAGCGTGTGGCATTGCGCCATCGAACATTGCTGGTGCCCTGGGCGCACGCGCCGGCCTGTTTGAGTGCGGCGAAGTGCGCGTGCACCCCACCGGCAGCGTGACGGTTTTCACCGGCTCGCACAGCCACGGCCAGGGCCACGAAACCACGTTTGCACAGGTGGTTGCAGCCCGTCTGGGCATACCGGTGGAAAACGTGGATGTGGTTCACGGCGACACGGGTCGTGTGCCGTTTGGCATGGGCACGTACGGCTCGCGTTCCATCAGTGTGGGCGGCGCAGCCATCATGAAAGCGCTCGACAAAATCGAGACCAAGGCCAAGAAAATTGCGGCTCATTTGATGGAGGCCAGCGATGCCGACATCGAATTTGTCAATGGCGAATTCACGATCAAGGGCACCGACAAAAAAGTGACTTTTGGCCAGGTAGCGCTCACCGCTTATGTGCCGCACAACTACCCGCTGGACAAGCTGGAGCCGGGCCTGAACGAAACCGCGTTTTACGACCCCACCAACTTCACCTTCCCGGCTGGCACCTACATCTGCGAAGTGGAAATCGACCCCGCTACCGGCGTGACCCGTGTGGACAAGTTCACCGCGGTGGACGATTTCGGCACCATCATCAACCCGATGATTGTGGAGGGCCAGGTGCATGGTGGCCTGGTTCAGGGTATCGGGCAGGCGCTGATGGAAAACTGCGTGTACGACGAAGAAACCGGCCAGTTGCTGACCGGTAGCTTCATGGACTACACCATGCCTCGCGCCGATGACTTTCCCCAGTTTCAGTTGGGTCACGTGTGCACGCCGTGCAGCCATAACCCACTGGGCACCAAAGGCTGTGGCGAGGCAGGCGCAATTGGATCACCGCCAGCGGTGATCAACGCGGTGCTGGATGCCTTGAGAGATCTGGGCGTCAGAGAGTTCGACATGCCCGCCTCTCCTGCGCGGGTTTGGGAAGCGATTCAAAAAGCAAAAGCCTAAGGAGAAAACACATGTACGCATTCACCTTCGAACGCCCCACTTCCGTCGCAGACGCGGCCGCACTAGCCACCGCCGGTGCCAAAGTACTGGCTGGTGGCCAAACACTGCTCGCTTCGATGAAGCTGCGCCTGTCCAGCCCCGGGCAGCTGGCCGATCTGGGCGGCATCAGTGGCTTGTCCAGCATCAAGAAAGATGGCAACGCTGTTGTCATCGGTGCCATGACGCGTCACGCAGATGTCGCCACCAGCGCTGAGGTAAAAGCGGCCATTCCGGCATTGGCCGATCTGGCCGCTCACATTGGCGACAAGCAGGTGCGCTTCATGGGCACTCTGGGCGGCTCGGTGGCCAACAACGACCCTAGCGCCTGTTACCCCAGCGCCGTGCTGGCCCTGGGCGCTACCGTGCACACCAACACCCGCACCATTGCTGCAGATGACTACTTTCAAGGCATGTTCACCACAGCGTTGGCTGATGGCGAGTTGATCACTGGCATCAGCTTTCCTATTCCCAAACGCGCCGCCTACATCAAGTTCAAACAGACTGCCTCGCGTTTCGCAATGATTGGGGTGTTTGTGGCCCAAACTGACAGCGGTGTGCGGGTCGCTGTGACCGGTGGTGGCAACGGCGTTTTCCGCCATGCGGGCCTGGAAGCGGCGTTGACCGCCAAGTTCACGCCCGAGGCAGCTGCGGGTGTGGCGATTGACTCCAGCGAACTGTCCAGCGACATACACGCGTCGGCGGCTTACCGGGCTAATTTGATTAGTGTGATGACGCAACGGGCAGTGGTGCAAGCTTTGGCCTAAACCGAAAACGGAATACGGGACGCAGAAATCGCAGAACTTGCGCAGAAACCGCAGAAAAATCCAAAGTGGTTTTCCTTCTGCGATTTCTGCGTAGTTTCTGCGGCTTCTGCGTCCTGTCTTTTGGCTGTTCATTCCCTATATGAATTTCACGATAGACACCCTCATCCAGGCCCTGCAAACCGCTGGCTACTTCGCGGACCGCCGCCTGGCAACCGCCGTTTTTCTCGCCCTCAAACTTCAGCGCCCTCTGCTCCTGGAAGGTGAGCCTGGCGTCGGCAAAACAGAGCTGGCCAAGGCCTTGGCTACAGTGCTGCAGCGCACGCTGATCCGCCTGCAATGCTATGACGGCCTGGAGCAGCGCGAAGCTTTGTACGAATGGAACTATGCGGCGCAGCTGCTGCACATGCGGGCAGCGGAGCTTCAATCCGAAGGCGTCTCGGGCACGCGTGTGGACACGGCCAACATCGAACGCGAGGTTTACCAGGACCGCTACCTGATCCGCCGCCCGCTGCTGCAAGCATTGCAAACGCCATCGCCCGGCGCGGTACTGTTGATTGACGAGGTTGACCGCGCCGATGAGCCGTTCGAAGCTTTTCTGCTGGAATATCTGGGCGAATACCAGGTGAGCATTCCCGAGCTGGGCACCATCAAAGCCCAGACTGCACCCGTCACCATCCTGACCAGCAACCGCACCCGTGAGTTGAACGACGCCGTCAAGCGCCGCTGCCTGTATCACTGGCTCGACTACCCCGACCGCGACCGCGAGCTGGCCATCGTACAAGCCCAGGTGCCCCACGCCAGCAAAGCGCTCAGCGAACAGGTGGCGCACTTCGTTGGCAAGCTGCGCAGCCAGCCGTTTTCCAACGCTTTTCAGCGTGCCCCCGGCATTGCTGAAAGTGTGGAGTGGGCCAAGGCGCTGGTAGCGCTCGATACCTTGGTCGTCGATCCTGAGGTGGTCTCTGACACGGCCGGCATCTTGTTCAAACAACGCGATGATGTGGCGGCGCTGACGCGCGATCTGGCGGTGGATTTGTTGAAGCCCGAGGGTGAGGACGTCTGAGATTCAACTCCCGTATTGCTATATTATTTATAGCTGTTTGAGCAGTATCAATAAGGGCTAAACGCCGATTTGGCACTAAAAATCCTAGAAAAACGCCCACCCGGCACAGCAGCCTCAGGCCAAACCAGCAAAAACGATTCCGTTCAGCGTTCGTTCACGCACTGCCGCGCAGGATGCCTCCATCACTACTTTTTGGAGTCTTCAATGAACCGCATTGCAACAGCCTGTTTTCTGGCCGCTGGCGTGACCGTGTCACAAGCACAAACTTTTCAAGACACCGCGCGGGTGCGTAGCGCAGAACCACAGTACGAACAGGTCACCGTTCCGCGCGAACAGTGCAGCACGCAGTGGGTCAACGAAACCCGCCGGACGGACGATTGGGGCCCGAACTATGGCGGCGTCATCATCGGCGGCGTGGCTGGCGGTGTGTTGGGCAACCAGGTGGGCAAGGGCAGCGGGCGCGATGCCGCCACGGCGATAGGCGCGGTGGTGGGTGCCATTGCTGGCGACCAGATTGCCCGCAACAACGGTCGTGCGCAACGGGTTGAAGCCGGGCCGCGGCAAGTCACGCAGTGCCAGATGGTCAATGAGTTGCAAACCCGTGTGGCGGGCTACCGGGTGACTTACGACTATCGCGGCCAGACCTTCAGCACCCTGATGCGCGAACAACCCGGCCCACAGCTGCAAGTCCGCGTGTCGGTTGACCCTATCGTGCAGTAGTACGATGCTCGCCATGTCGTCACAAGCTGGTCTGTCTGCCTGCAAAAGCGCCTTGGCGGCGCTGGTGTTGTTGTGCGCGCAATCGGCATGGGCCAGCGTTGGCCAGGATGACGCGGCGGCTGCGGCAGCGCGTGCGACCGGAGGTCGCGTGCTGTCAGTCGATCGAGTCGGCGGACAGCGCCCCGTCTGGCGCGTCAAGCTGGTCACACCCAGAGGCGAGGTGCGGGTGGTTTTCATCGACGCTGCGACAGGGCAACCGATCTAGTTCGGTATCTCGATGCGTTTGCTGCTGATTGAGGACGACGCGCCACTTCGGCTGAGTCTTGCGCTGCGCCTGCAAGCTGATGGCTTTCGCGTTGACCAGGCGGCAGACGGGGAGGATGGATTGCACCAGGCCCGTGAGTACCCGGTTGATCTGGCCATCATTGACCTGGGCCTGCCCAAAGTAAACGGCATTGAAGTTGTCAAGAGCCTGCGTTCAGAAGGCAAAACCCTCCCCATCCTCATCCTCACCGCACGCACCAGCTGGCAAGACAAAGTCATCGGACTGGAAGCCGGTGCCGACGACTACCTGGCCAAGCCTTTCGAGTACCCCGAGCTGAATGCGCGAATCAAGGCCTTGCTGCGCCGGTCCATGAAAGCAGCATCCAACATCCTGAGCTTCGGGCCCCTGAGCATTGATATGGCCACACAGGCAGCGCAACTCAGCAGCGAGCCGCTGGATTTGACGGCTTTTGAATACCGTGTGCTGGAGTTTCTGGTGCGCGAGCGCGCACGTGTGGTTGGAAAACAGGAACTGGCTGATTACCTGTACCCGCACGATGAGGACCGCGACAGCAATGTGCTGGAAGTGCTGGTGGGCCGTCTGCGCCGCAAGCTGGACCCTCAAGGCACGCTAAACCCCATCGCCACCCTGCGCGGGCGCGGCTATCGATTCACCCTGGAATGAGCCTTCGCTTTGCATCCATCCGGTCCCGGCTGATCGGCGCAGGAGGCCTGGTGCTTTTGGCTTTCATGGCCATCACGGGTGCAGCACTCCAAAGCGCGCATGCAGACAGCGTGCAGACGGCTTACTACTCCCGGCTTCAGGGAACGATCTATCTGCTGTTGGCCGGTGCCGAACTGGATGCGTCGGGTGGTCTGCAAATGCCACGCGAGTTTGCGGAGCCGCGCCTGTCGCTGCCCGGCTCTGGCCTGTATGCCAGCATCCGCCAGGTTGGCAGCAAGGAGACGTGGCAGTCAGCCTCGGCAGTGGGAATGAGCTTGCCGTTTCAGCGCAGCGCTTCATCAGGGATATGGCGCTACGAAACGGTGCACGACAGCGCAGCAGGTGGGGCAGGGGCTTTTCTTTCTGTCAGTTACGGCGTCAGTTGGGCGGGCCCCGGTGGCAGCGTGCCATTAGCGCTGTCGGTGTTGGAATCCACTGCTTCTCTGGACGGCGAGATTCGCGCCTTCCGCCGCACCCTGTGGAGCTGGCTGATCGCCGCAGGACTGCTGCTGCTGCTGTCGCAAACCCTGCTGCTGCAATGGGGCATGAGCCCCCTGCGACGCGTGACCCAGGAAATCAACCGCATTGAGCGGGGTGAACAGACCGAGGTGCAGGGCATGTACCCAGCCGAAATCAGGGTGCTCACCGCCAACCTGAACACACTCATTCGCCAGGAGCGAGTGCGCCAAACCCGCTACAAAGAGGCGCTGAGCTACCTGGCGCACAGTCTTAAAACGCCGCTTGCAGTGCTGCGTAATGCGCTGGCAGTGGCACCGGCGCAGCCACAGGCGTTCGGTACGACTGTGGCGCAACAAGTCAACCGCATGGACCGCATCGTGCAGTATCAGCTGGGCCGGGCCGCTGCCAGCGGTGCCGCGCGCTTCACGCCGTACCTGGCGCTGTCTCCCGTGGTCATGCGTATCCGCGACTCGCTGGCCAAGGTGCATGCGGACAAGGATTTCCAGATTCAACTCGATTGCCCCAGCGACCTGCGCTGGCGCATCGACGAAGGCGATGCCTTCGAGCTGCTGGGCAACCTCATGGATAACGCTGCCAAATGGGCTGCCAGCCGTGTGGCCGTCCGGTGCTGGCTGGAGGAGCAGACCTCACCTCAAAATTTGTGTTTGCGGGTGGACGACGACGGCCCAGGTTTCAGCGAAACCGAGGCCGTACTGCAACTGCATGTGCGCGGGGACGAAAAAGTACCCGGCCACGGCGTGGGTCTGGCGGTGGTGAATGATTTGGTCGCGAGCTACGAGGGGCAGTTGCTGCTGACCCGCTCGGAGTGGGGCGGTGCGCGGGTGGATGTGACGTTGCCGCGCTAGCTACGAAGGTGGCGCTTGGCGCCACGATGATTGCGTCCTATGGGATGCGATGACAGGTGACGATGCGTCTTGTCATTTGTCATTTGTCATATGTCATCAAGCCGCAAAGCGGCGAAGTCATTCAGCATCGGTTTTCTGCGTTCCGTTCAGCTTGCGTTCACGCTCACAGGAACACCATCAACCGATGCCACCACTCGGCATGCAACTCAAGGAGCCGTTATGAAGAGTCTTGTTTTCACCCGTTTTGTTGCCACTGCGGTGGCCGCATTGGGTGTCCATGGCGGGTCGGTCGCACAGGCGAGCAGCGACCTCGGGTTTTCTGTCACCGTCCAATCACCCGGTGCACACGGTCGGCATGCGCCGATTTATGTGCAGCCCTGGCCGGTGTATGTGCAGCCCTCACCGGTGTATGTGCGGCCCTCACCGTTATATTTGCAGCCCTCACCGGTTTATGTACGACCAGTTCCAGGCTATGTTTATCCAGTGTCGCCCTATGCGCAGCCAGGTTATGGACACCGCAACGGCCCTTACGGTGACCGTGGTGGCGACGGCGTGCTCAACATATATGACCGCGGCCATGGCTACGGTGGTTACTACAACGGATACGGACATGGAAACGGTCATGGTCATGGTCATGGTCACGGAAATGGTCACGGCAAGCGCGACTGGGATCGCGACGGCATGCCAAACCGCTATGACCGTTTTCCTGGCAACCCGTACTACCGTTAACAGGCACTTTTTGACACGTAAACGCTTTAAGGGATACGGAATTTATTAGAATAAATCACTAACAAAATAGATTTATTTGGCTATTAATTAGCTATCCAATCTGAAATGATGGCTCTAACAACTACTTGGAGCCTCTTTTGTATAACCCTGGTACCCCTGATGCGGATCGTTTGCCTACGCCCTACCAGCCGGAGGCAGGTGTCGTGGCCCAGCGCTTGCAGCAACTAGCCAACCAGCTTGACTGGTCGGCCGCCGCCCGCACCGCAGCCCCCTGGGTGAAAGCCGTGCGGCAAAACCCGCCGCCGTTCTGGGCGATGGAAAGCTTGCTTAAGGAATACCCGATTTCCAGTGCCGAGGGCTTAGCCCTGATGCGACTTGCTGAGGCCTTGCTGCGCGTGCCTGATGCGGAAACGGCGATTGCCCTGACGGCCGATCAGTTGGGCCGGGCCGATTTCTCGTCCAGCGAGACTGCAGACCACGCATCAGCCTTGTCCCGCCTGTCCAGCGCCGCTATTTCATTGTCCAAACAGTTTTTACCGGATGCCGGCGAAAAACCGGGTTTGCTGGCCAAGCTGGGTGCTCGCACCGTGGTGGGCGCAACCTTGCGCGCCGTGCAGTTGCTGGGTCGTCAGTTTGTGCTGGGCCAGACGATTGATGACGCGATGGACGAGGCCCGCAGCGCACAGCGAAGAACGTCTGAAGCAGGCCAACAGTTGACTTTCAGCTACGACATGCTGGGCGAAGGCGCGCGCACGGCAGACGACGCACAGCGATACCTGGAAAGTTATCAAAATGCTATTGAAAAGATAGCTGCTCGAGCAGTTAAATCAAGGGCTTTAGGCCAAAAACACCCTGAGGTGGATAAAACGGTGGGTTCGTGCGCCCACAACGACGGCATCTCCATCAAGCTGTCGGCCCTGCACCCGCGTTACGAATACACCCAACATGCGCGCGTGATGCGTGAACTGGTGCCGCGCGTGTGGGGCCTGTGCGAGCAGGCAGCACGGGCCAACATCAATTTGACAATTGACGCTGAAGAGGTAGACCGGCTGGAGCTGTCGCTGGATGTGTTCGAGGCGCTGGTTGAAAAGGTGGCGCAGCACCACCCCCACTGGACCGGGCTGGGCCTGGCGCTGCAGTCTTATCAAACCCGCGCGCTGGAGCTGATTGACGAGGTCGCCCGCATCGCCAGGGCGCACGGCATCAAGCTGATGTGCCGTCTGGTCAAAGGCGCGTATTGGGACGCCGAAATCAAGCGTGCGCAGGAGATGGGCCTGCCGCACTACCCCGTGTTCACCCACAAACACCACACCGACGTGAGCTACCTGGCCTGCGCCCGGGCCCTGCTGGCCGCCAGCGACTGCATTTACCCGCAGTTTGCAACGCACAACGCGGCCACCATTGCGGCCATTTTGCAGATGGCTTCCCGGGCCGACCTCGAAGCCGCCTCCCCGGGGGGCAGCGCAACAGATGCAGTGGCAAGCGTGGGGGCACGTTTTGAACTGCAGAGATTGCACGGCATGGGCGAGGGCATCTACCGCGAGGTGCTGAAAAACCCGCTGATCGCCTGTCGCATCTATGCCCCCGTGGGGCAGCACCGTGATTTGCTGGCCTATCTGGTGCGGCGGCTGCTGGAAAACGGGGCCAATTCCTCGTTCATTCACCAGCTGGCTGATGAGTCGGTGGGCATGGATGAATTGCTCATTTCGCCGTTGCAGCTGTCGCCGGTCACGTCGCTGCCGTTAGCGCCGAACTTGTTTGGCAATGCGCGAAAAAACAGCGTGGGCCTGGACCTGGCGGTCGCCAGCATGCGCCACCCCCTGCTCGCCGCCTACGCATCCACACCGTTGCCCCATGTACCCGAATTCGATGCCAAACAGGCCGCCAGCCTTTATAAATCCTGCTCAAGCAGCTATCAAATATGGAGCAAAACCAGCGTTGAAATTCGAGCCAGAATCCTGAATAAAGCCGCCGATTCAATGGAAAACGACATGCCCCGCCTGTGCGCGCTGCTCGTCAAGGAAGCCTTCAAAACCTGGGGCGATGCCGTGGCCGAGGTGCGCGAGGCGGTGGACTTTTTGCGTTACTACGCCCAACAGGCCGAGAAAATCATGCAGCCCATCGCCCTCGACGGCCCCACCGGGGAAAGCAACCACCTGCGCCTGACCGCCCGTGGCGTGTGGGTCTGCATCAGCCCCTGGAATTTCCCGCTGGCCATCTTCGTGGGTCAGGTGGCGGCGGCGCTGGCCACCGGCAATACCGTGTTGGCCAAACCCGCCGAGCAAACGCCCGGTATCGCCGTGGAAGCCGCCAAACTGCTACATGCGGCAGGCGTGCCAACCGACGCGCTGCAGATTTGCCACGGCCCGGGCGACACCGTGGGCGCGGCGCTGGTCGCGTTGCCCGGTATTGCCGGTGTGGTGTTCACCGGCTCAACGCAAGTTGCCAAAATCATCAACCGGGCGCTGGCCGCCAAAGACGGGCCGATCACCCCGCTGATTGCAGAAACTGGCGGCATCAACGCCATGTTGGTTGACAGCACCTCGCTGCCCGAGCAGGTGGCTGACGCCGTGGTGCAAAGCGCGTTTCGCTCCGCCGGTCAGCGCTGTTCGGCGCTGCGCCTTTTGTGCGTACACGAAGCCATTGCCGATGGCGTGATCGAGATGATTGAAGGGGCGGCGCGCGAGCTGGTGGCCGGTGACACCGCCAAGCTGGAAACCGATTTGGGTCCGGTGATCGACGCCGAAGCCTTCCACAACATCCACCAGCACCTGCACACCAGCAGTTTCAAGCCAAAAGTGCTTTCATCCCTTGTAGATACTGCTCAAGCAGCTATCAATATCGTAGTGCCTGCTTTGATTGAAGTGGCCCGCGTAGCCGACGTGAAACACGAGATCTTCGGCCCCGTGCTGCACGTGGTGCGCTGGGATGGTGACCCCACAGGCGTCATCGAGCAAATCAACGCCTTGGGCTATGGCCTGACCCTGGGCATCCAGACCCGCATCGACAGCCGCGCCCAAACTCTGGCCCGCGCCGCCCACGTGGGCAACATCTACGTCAACCGCAACATGATCGGCGCGGTGGTGGGCGTGCAGCCGTTTGGCGGCGAGGGACTCTCGGGCACTGGCCCCAAAGCCGGCGGCCCGCACTACCTGCTGCGTTTTTGCGCTGAGCAGACCATCACCATCAACACCACAGCGGCGGGGGGAAATGTGGCGCTGTTGGGCGGGTGACGGTTTGCGGGGGCAAGTCAAAATCATGGGCACTGAGGATGACTTGTATGCCACGCACCACCGAATTCACCCAAGCCAGAACCCGGCCACCCGGCGCAGACTTTGCCGACTACTGTTGCGAGTTGTTGGGTAGCTTGGGCCACGTACTGCCCAAGCGTATGTTTCTGGGCTGGGGTTTGAGTGTCGATGGCCTCACGGTAGCCATCATCGCCTGGGACACGCTGTACCTGAAGGCAAACACCGAAACGCAGGCGCACTATTTGGACGCCGGTTGCCGGATATTTGAGCACGAAGCCAAAGGTGTGACCCGACGCATGCAGTACTACACCGCGCCCGAATCCGCGCTCGAGTCTCGCGCCGACATGCAGCCCTGGGCCGCCTTGGCGATGCAGGCAGCCGTGGCGGTACACAGGCCGGTCAAGGTAGGCATGAGATCCAAGGCAACCCAGGGCGATGCGCCCGCGCCCCGCAAATCCAGCGCTAAAAAATCCGTTCAACGCTCCTGACACCACGTTGTCAGGAGACCCCAAACAGACTCTGTGGCTCCACCAACTGTTGAAAGATGAGCTATGCCACACACCCTCGTCAACCCGCAAGGGCTGCACAACCCCATTCCCTTCGGCTACAGCCACACCGCCCGCATCCCGGCCAGCTCAGGCCTGGTGTTCGTTGCCGGGCAGTACGGCTCGAATGCGGACGGTGCCCTTGTTTCGCCCGACTTTGCC
>JAYUXO010000515.1:0-6075 GCA_043753505.1 Comamonadaceae bacterium | reverse complement strand
AGGCACCACTGATACGGTGCAGGATGGACACCCAACCTGCCAGGGGCAGACGGTAATTCGGCAGGTCGGTCAGCTTGTTAATGTTGCGAAATTCAGGTCGTTTGGGCGACGACAGCAAAGCTGGCTCAGACATGTGGTGGTTCTTTCTGGTGAATTTTTGTGGTGAAACGAGCTTGGGAACTCAGTTTTAGAAGGCCTGTTGCCGAATGCAAACCATCAAAATTCTATTGCAACGCACAAAGCTGACACCATCATGTCATGGCTTGCCCGAGCAGCACACTCAACTCAGGTCATTCCGGTAATGGTGGGTGTCAGTGCGATAAAGGCCGCGGCGCAACTCCATGGGCACGTCGTTGTAGGTGTAGGCCACACGTTCCACACTCAGCAGTGGCATGGATGTATCAACTGCCAGCAACTGTGCTTGCGTGGCATCCGCTCTGACTGCGCGTATTTTTTCTTCAGCGCGCACCATGCGCACACCAAAGTCAGCTTCAAACATGGCGTAGGTGGGTCCTTGGTAGTCGGCCATCTGCTCGGCGGTTAACCCTTTGAAGGGGGAGCCCGGTAACCACAGGTCTTCCAAAATTGTGGGGATGCCACCAAATAACAGCACGCGCCGTACATGCAATACAGGGTCTCCGGTGCGCAAGGCCAGCGAACGCGCCACGTCTGCACCCGCACGGCTGCGTCTGCAATCCACCACCCGGCGCTGGGCAGGGCCCTCCTGGTCCTGGTCACCCTTGTCGGGCATCAACTTCAAGAAACGGTATTGCACATGCTGCTCGCTGTGCGTGGCAACAAAGGTGCCCTTACCCTGGCGGCGCATCAGCAGGTTGTCAGCGGCCAGTTCGTCAATCGCTTTGCGGACCGTGCCCTGACTCACTCGGTAGCGGGCTGCCAGCTCCATTTCGCTGGGGATGGCTTCGCCTGGCTTCCATTCGCTCGCTTGAAGACTTTGCAATATCAGCGCCTTGATTTGCTGGTACAGCGGGCTGAAAGCCGGTGTGACCTGCGCAGTCAGACCCGGCCACACCGTTTCCCCCGCAGGCAGCGGCCCAATCGAAACGGTAGGAAGCGTATGTGCCATGGATGATTTAAGGGAAATTCAAAGGGCAAAGGCAACACATGGTATCTTATATAAGACATAAGACAGGCTGGCATTTTCCCTTTTTCACCGCTACACTCATTCCCGGTTTTAGTGCCAGTTCTGACAAGCATCCTTTTTTCCAATTTCTATTTTTCTGGAGATTTTTCCATGAGTAAACAAGCTGTTCGCGTTGCCGTCACTGGCGCTGCTGGTCAAATTGGTTATGCCTTGCTGTTCCGTATTGCGTCCGGCGAAATGCTGGGCAAAGACCAGCCCGTCAGCTTGCAATTGCTGGAAATCCCCGACGAAAAAGCGCAAAAGGCCTTGAAGGGCGTGATGATGGAGCTGGACGATTGCGCGTTCCCGCTGCTGGCAGGTATGGAAGCGCACAGCGACGCGATGACCGCGTTCAAAGACACCGACTACGCCCTGCTGGTGGGCTCTCGCCCCCGTGGCCCGGGCATGGAGCGCGCTGAACTGCTGGCGATCAACGGTGCGATTTTCACGGCTCAGGGCAAGGCGTTAAATGCCGTCGCCAGCCGCAATGTCAAGGTGCTGGTGGTGGGCAACCCGGCCAACACCAATGCCTATATCGCCATGAAAAGCGCGCCCGACCTGCCGCGCAAAAACTTCACCGCCATGCTGCGCCTTGACCACAACCGTGCCGCCAGCCAGATCGCGGCCAAAACCGGCAAAGCGGTGGCTGATATTGAAAAACTCTGCGTGTGGGGCAACCACTCACCCACTATGTATGCCGACTACCGCTTTGCAACCATTGCGGGGGAAAGCGTGCAATCCATGATCAATGACCAGGAATGGAACGCCAACACCTTCCTGCCCACCGTGGGCAAGCGCGGCGCGGCCATCATTGAGGCGCGTGGCCTGTCCAGCGCGGCTTCAGCGGCCAACGCCGCCATTGACCACATGCGCGACTGGGCGCTCGGCACGAATGGCAAGTGGGTCACCATGGGCATTCCGTCAGACGGCCAGTACGGCATTCCGCAAGACGTGATGTTTGGCTTCCCCGTAACCTGCGAGGGCGGGGAATACACTGTAGTTGATGGTCTGACCATTGACGAATTCAGCCAGACTTGCATCAACAAAACCCTCTCTGAGTTGCAGGGTGAGCAAGACGGCGTCAAGCACTTGCTCTGAACGGCTGATGACAGAGACCCAAGCTTCGCATCCAAGGCAAATGACTGAAGGCACAGCTGTCATGCCTGACGTGTCTGCGTCATCTGGCACCAAAGCGCAGCGAAATCATTTGTCATTGCATCCGAGAGAGGTGCTCCTCGGTGCACAAGCGGCCGCCATGCACATCCCCGTGTGCGACCACTACAGCGGCACCCCCGAGCGCATGCGCAAAAGTCTGCAACTGCAGGCCGAGATGACTGCCGAGTTCGGCACCTGCGTGTTTGACGTGACCCTGGACTGCGAGGACGGCGCGCCGGTGGGTGGCGAGGCCGAGCATGCGGCGCTGGTGGCGCAATTGGTCGGCAATGCAGCGCCCAACGCCAGGGTTGCCGTGCGCGTGCACCCGGTCAACCACCCCACGTTTGCACAAGACATCGCTCTTATTGCGGGACAAGTGGGTCACAAACTCACCCACATCATGATTCCGAAGGTTGAATCGGTAGCCGACGTAATTTATGCCGAAAAAGCCTTACAAGGCACGCCCTTTCTGCACAAGCCGCTACAAGTTTTGATTGAATCACCCCTTGCTGTGCACCATGCTTTCGAGATTGCAGCTCACCCCCGCGTGCAGTCGCTCAGTTTTGGACTGATGGATTTCGTCTCGGCGCACGGTGGCGCTATTTCTGCCGACGCCATGACAGCGCAGGGCCAGTTCAGCCACCCGCTGGTGCTGCGCGCCAAGTTGGCGATTGCCTCGGCCTGCCACGCGCATGGCAAGGTGCCGTCGCATTGCGTAGTGACTGAATTTGCCAACGCCGCGCTGCTGGCATCCGCTGTGCGCCAGGCTTCGCGGGAACTGGGCTACACCCGCATGTGGAGCATTCATCCGGCGCAAATTCGAACCATCCTGCAGGCCTTTGCGCCAGATCCCAAGGATATCGAAATTGCTACAAACATAATAGCTGCTGCAGCAGATTCTGCATGGGCTCCCATCAGTTTTGACTCGCAATTGCACGACCGCGCCAGCTACCGCTACCACTGGCAGGTACTGGAACGCGCACACCGGACCGGGGCAACGCTGGCTGCTGGTGTAGCCCACTATTTTTCGTAACCTACCTTTTGCCATTTCCGGAGAAACACGCAATGAAACACACCATCACCCTGGCCTTCCTGGCAACGCTATTCACGCTGCATGGGGTGCCTGCCACGGCGGCGGACCGTCCTTCTACCAACCCATCCACCAAGCCAATGCCACCCAAAGCGGCAGCCGACAAAAAGCCTGCGCCTGCCAAAGCAGTCCCGGCGGCCCCCCTACCCTTACTGAATCCGGAGCAGCTGGAGATTGCACAGCGGGTGCACACTGGCCGCTTGCCATGCGAGTTGGCGGCCAGCGTCAATGTAGTAACTGATGCCCAAAACCCCGGCTATTTCTTTCTGGAAGCCAAGGGCCGCAAATACCACATGGCACCTGTGATCAGCCGCGTGGGCGCGGTCCGCCTGGAAGAAGTCAGAGCAGGTGGCGGCCTGTGGCTCCAACTAGGTAACAAGTCCATGCTCATGAACTCGGGCAGCCGGGTGGCCGACGAGTGCATGAGCCCCAAGCAGCAGGCGGTAGCTGAGTCACTGAAAACCAACCCATCGCCCAGCCTGTTTGACCCCGTAGCGCCAGCTGCGGCTGGTGCGTCATCCAGCCCCACACCATCTGGACCCCTGACGTCCACACAAACCATTTAAAACTTCAGCCATCAGGAAAACACCATGCTGCAAACTTACCGCCAACACGTTGCCGAGCGCGCTGCGCTGGGCATCCCTCCACTGCCCCTGTCGGCGCCGCAAACCGCTGACTTGATTGAGCTCATCAAGGCCCAGTCCGCTGGCGAAGACGCTTTTTTGATCGACTTGCTGACCCACCGCGTGCCCCCCGGCGTGGACGATGCGGCCAAGGTCAAAGCCAGCTTTTTGTCTGCCGTGGCGCATGGGGATATTGAGGTGGCCTTGATTAGCAAAGCCAAAGCAACCGAGCTGTTAGGCACCATGGTGGGCGGCTACAACGTCAAGCCGCTGATTGACCTCCTGGACTACGCCGAGGTGGCTGGCACGGCTGCTGCCGCGCTGAAAAAAACATTGCTGATGTTTGACTTCTTCCACGACGTGGCAGAAAAGGTTAAAACTGGCAATGAGCACGCCAAAGACGTGATGAACAGCTGGGCCAACGCCGAGTGGTTCACCAGCCGCCCGGAAGTGCCGCAAAAAATCACCGTCACCGTGTTCAAAGTCACCGGCGAAACCAACACCGACGACCTGTCCCCCGCGCCCGACGCCTGGAGCCGCCCCGACATTCCGCTGCATTACCTGGCCATGCTGAAGAACGCCCGCTCTGGCATCACGCCAGAAGAAGACGGCAAGCGCGGCCCCATGCAGTTCGTTGAAAACCTGAAGAAAAAGGGCCATCTGGTGGCTTATGTGGGCGACGTGGTGGGCACCGGCTCCAGCCGCAAGTCCGCCACTAACAGTGTGATTTGGGCCACCGGGCAAGACATCCCTTTTGTGCCCAACAAGCGCTTTGGCGGCGTCACCCTGGGCGCAAAGATCGCACCGATTTTTTTCAACACCCAGGAAGACTCTGGCGCGCTGCCGATTGAAGTGGACGTGTCCAACTTCAACATGGGCGACGTGATCGACATCTACCCCTACGAAGGCAGAATTGAAAAAGATGGACAGACTGCCGCCAGCTTTGGCCTGAAAAGCGATGTGCTGTTCGACGAAGTGCGCGCGGGTGGTCGCATCAACCTCATCATTGGCCGCAGCCTGACCGCCAAAGCGCGCGACTTCCTGGGCTTGCCCGCTAGCACCAGCTTCCGACTGCCTACCGTGCCCACCGCCACCATGGCGGGCTTTACCGTAGCGCAAAAAATGGTGGGCCGCGCCTGCGGTTTGCCAATTGTCGGTGGCGTGCAGCAAGGCGTGCGCCCTGGCACCTATTGCGAGCCCCGCATGACCACCGTGGGCAGCCAGGACACCACGGGGCCCATGACCCGCGACGAATTGAAAGACTTGGCCTGCCTGGGCTTTAGCGCTGACATGGTGATGCAAAGCTTCTGCCACACCGCCGCCTACCCCAAGTCGGTCGACGTGAAAACCCACCGCGAACTGCCCGCCTTCATCAGCAACCGCGGCGGCGTGGCCTTGCGGCCGGGCGACGGCATCATCCACAGCTGGCTGAACCGCCTGCTGCTGCCCGACACCGTGGGCACCGGTGGCGACAGCCACACCCGCTTTCCCATCGGCATCAGCTTCCCCGCGGGCTCTGGCCTGGTGGCCTTTGGCGCCGCCACCGGTGTGATGCCGCTGGACATGCCTGAGTCCATCCTGGTGCGCTTTAAAGGCCAGATGCAGCCCGGCGTGACCCTGCGCGACCTGGTGCACGCCATCCCCTACTACGCCATCAAACAGGGGCTTCTGACTGTTGCCAAGCAAGGCAAAGTTAACGCTTTTTCGGGTCGCATTCTGGAGATTGAAGGTTTGCCTGACTTGAAAGTGGAACAGGCATTCGAGCTGAGCGACGCCTCCGCCGAACGCTCGGCAGCGGGCTGCACCGTCAAGCTGAACAAGGCACCCGTCATCGAGTATCTGAACAGCAACATCGTGCTGATGAAAAATATGATTGCTGACGGCTATCAGGACAAGCGCAGCCTGGAGCGCCGCATCAAGGCCGTTGAGGCCTGGCTAGCCAAGCCCGAGCTACTGGAAGCCGACCAAGACGCCGAGTACGCCCACGTGATCGAGATCGACTTGGCTGACCTGAAAGAACCCGTTCTGTGCTGCCCCAACGACCCCGACGACGCCAAGCTGCT
>JAYUXO010000514.1:0-6077 GCA_043753505.1 Comamonadaceae bacterium | reverse complement strand
TGCGCTGGCCGGACTTGTACTCTTGCAGCTGCTTGATCAGGTATTCCGGGTGTTGCTGAGACAGTTTGGGGTTGGCTGCAATGGCCGAATTGCCATCTGCAGCGTGGCAAGCGACGCACACGGCGGTGAAGCTGGCCTCGCCTTTGACCAAGTCTGGCTTGGCGGGTTGTTTGGCTTGCGCTGTAGAAGCTGGTGCTGTTACGGGAGCAGCGCCGGAGGCTGCAACTACAGCGGCGCTTGGCGGGGTACCTGAAGCAGCGCCAGACGCGGTACCTGAAGCAGCGCCAGGCGCGGCACCTGAAGCAGCGCCAGGCGCGGTACCTGAAGCAGCGCCAGGCGCTGCGGCATGAGAAGCGGCCAGGGCGGCTGACAGGCCGATATAAGCGGCCACCAACAAGAATGCAATCGACTTCATGGTCACGTGTGTAGTTAGGTGTTGGGGGGCGCTGGTTTGAACACCGTCAGCGCAAAGCTCATCGATTTTACAATCACCCTCCCACGGGCGGACCGGTCTTCAGGTCTGACGCTTTTCTTTTGTCAACCTTACCGGCTTCTGGCTGGCTCCCAATGACCTCCACGCCTTCCGCTGTGCCCGCCGCCGCCGCACCTGTTCAGACCCCAGACCCCGCCAAAATTGCGATGGGCTGGCTGCACACCGCCAAGTTTTTAACCACCGCGCCGCAGCTGGAGTTTTTGCCACCGCTCACCGTGCCCGAGGTGGCCTTTGTGGGTCGCTCCAACGCGGGTAAATCCACCTGCATCAACACGCTCACACAGCAGCACCGCCTGGCCTTTGCTTCCAAAACCCCGGGCCGCACGCAGAGCATCAACTTGTTTACCCTGGGCAAGCAGGGCGTGACCGATGCCATCCTGGCTGACCTGCCCGGCTACGGTTATGCGGCGGTGCCCAAAGCCGACAAGCTGCGCTGGCAGCGGGTGATGGCCAACTACCTGATGACCCGCGAAAACCTGCGCGGCGTGGTGCTGCTGTGCGACCCGCGCCACGGCCTGACCGAGCTGGATGAAATACTGCTGGACGTCATTCGCCCCCGGGTGGAGCAGGGCCTGAAATTCCTGGTGCTGCTGACCAAGTCGGACAAACTGAACAAGGCTGACGGTGCTAAAGCCTTGTCGATTGCGCGACTGCAAGCGGGCGGTGGCGAGGTGAAACTGTTTTCTGCGTTGAAGAAAAAAGGTGTGGACGATGTGGCGGTGTTGCTGCGGCAGTGGACTTTGGCTTGAAGTCGGGGTCAGGACGCAGAAGTCGCAGAGGTTACGCAGAAAGCGCCGAAGAAATTCAAGAATTTTTAAAGGAAAACGGCCATCTGCCCCTGTATTTATTGCTCAAGCAGCTATTCATTTCATAGCGAATTAAGTTTACTTTCTGACAGTTTTTCTGCGTGTTCTGCGCAACTTTTGCGTGTTCTGCGTCCTGGCACCGGCCGCCCAACCTGTGAAAGCCATGAATGATCGAGACATACCAGCAACCCCTGCCCCACCACATCACCCTCAGTTGCCGCGCCGCTGGCTCGCGCGGGGCGCCGGTGTTGATGTTTTTGCATGGGTTTCCCGAGGGCGCTTTTGTGTGGGACGCCTTGCTTGAACACTTCTCGCAACCCGAAAACGGTGGTTACCGCTGCGTGGCACCCAACCTGCGCGGCTTTGAGCGCTCCAGCGCGCCGACCGATGTGTCGGCCTATCGGCCCAAGTTTCTGGTGCGAGACATGGCGGCACTCATCGCACTGGAGACCGCCACCAGCCCCACGCCTGGTCAGCTGGCTTGCCTGGTGGCACACGACTGGGGCGGCGCGGTGGCCTGGAACCTGGCCAACCAGCAGCCCGAGTTGGCACGCCAGTTGGCCATCATCAACTCGCCCCATCCCGGTACGTTTTTGCGCGAACTGCAATCCAGCCCCCAGCAACAAGCCGCCAGCGCTTACATGAATTTTTTAATCCGTCCCGACGCAGAAAAACTGCTGGCGCAAAACGATTACCGCCGCCTGTGGGAATTTTTCACGAACATGGGCGCGGTGAATGGCTCGCACGCGTGGCTGACCGATGCGGTGAAAGCGCAATACCGGGCTGTGTGGGCGGACCCGGCAGGCACCGCCAGCGGTGCGGGTCTCACCGGCGGCTGCAACTACTACCGCGCCTCCCCGCTGCGCCCGCCCACTGAAAAAGACAAAGCTGCAGCTGCCATTTCCCTGCCCCACAGCATGCTGACGATTACCCTGCCCACCCTGGTCATCTGGGGGCTCAACGACATTGCCCTGCCACCTGCTCTGATCGACGGCCTGGACGCCTACATCCCCGATCTGAGCTTGAAGACCGTGCCGGATGCCACGCACTGGATCGTGCATGAGCAGCCGGGCTTGGTGATTGGATTGCTAGCTGAGTTTTTTGCTCCTAAATAGATAGCTTCTTGAGTACTATTTACAAGGGCGAAAATCACTTTTGTTTAAACTCCAAACTCTTCTCGTTTCACCGGAAAGTGAGCAGGCACTCGGCCTGCGTCCTGCGTCCTGCGCTTTGACTCCCCGTTTAACGAGGCTGGGCCTTCAATATCACCCGCGCTGACGTCGCTGGGTTGGTCAACGTGTGATTGTTGACCGTGATGTAGAGCGTCGAGAGTGGCCCAACTGTCACTTCATCAAGGTAAGGCACGACGCCAGGCAAATTGCCCAGCGTCAAGCTTGCAGCGGGGGTGACCGTGCCAGGCAATTGACCTACCACCGTAGTGACTACTCCCTGAGTTGAGATGCGTCGTGCTGCGCCGTTCCGGGCGTCTGCCACATAGAGGTTGTCACTGCTATCAAGATACCTTGCAAACGCCCGAATCGGGCACTTGCGCCCGCGCCGTCCAAGTAGGTCACGTTTGTGTTTGTCGCTCCAGCGATCGTGCTGACAACCCCATTGGTGTCAATTCGGCGAACGCGATTCGCTTGGGAGGCAAAAACATTACCTTGCCCATCTACAGCCAGACCTGTGACGACTGGAAACTTGGCAGCCATGGGCGATCCATCAACCGACACACTGGAAGCTCCCGGTCCAATCGATTGGATATCTCCGGCCAGCAAGCCGGGCATTCCTGACGGCGCTGGTGTGGGCGCTGGTGCCCGGCTATTACGAACATGAACGAAACGACGCTGGCCCAACGGCTTGAAGTTATTGCGGAAATGAATGTCATGGTGAACCTTGTTGTGGCGAGCCTACTTACTGGATAACCGGAGTCTGGCCGCTGGAGTTAGGGTACACATAGCCCAACCGTTTTCGGTATATCCGTTGCTCTGCATGGTGCCCAGCGCTGCCTAGGGAAATGCCGCAAAATCATCGCGGGCGACGTTGTACTTGCGCATGCGCCGAACAGTACCTGGTGACAATCTGACTACGAAAAAGGAGCAACTTTCGCTCATTTGTACTTTTTCTTTATGTGGCTGCGTTCAGCTAGCCCATCAGGGCACCGGGGGACATTCGCTGACCGAAATACCCTGCAGCCCTGGTCCAGGGAGCCGGCAGCGGCTCGAACGGAACAGCTAAAGAATCTAAGGATTCAGCGCAATCAGCTGCGCCGTCGTAAACCGCAGTCGCGAGGCCATCTGGAAAGCCAGCGCATTGAGCAGCAGCTGGGCGTCTTCCGCATGCAGCTGCGACCAGTCGCGAAAGCTGTTGCGGCTCAAGGTGTACAGCACGCATTCTTCGGCGGCTACCGCGCGGGCCGACCGGGCGGAGCCGTCCAGAAAGGCCATTTCACCAAACACCATGCCGGGCGTGAACGTGGCCACGCGCAGCACGTCGGTGGCACCTTGTACCTCGATGGTCACGCTGCCCGACAGCACCACCATCAGGCTGCCATCGCGGTCACCCACGTCAAACACTTTCTGGCCGCGCAGCACGGTGAGCAGCTTGCCAAATCGGACCAGATCGGTTTTAGCGGCGTCTTCCATGGCGGAAAACAGGGGCAACTGGCCGATGTTCTTGATGGGTTTTCCGATCAATGCATCGCCCATGCCCTGACGCCGCAGTACTTCGTCTTCGGCCCATTCCAGCGCGCGGTCGGTGGTGTTGTACAGGCGGGTGTTACCGGCCAGTGTGTTGCGCGCGTCTTCGGGCAGGTAGCTCAGCAACAGGGCCACATTGGCCGTCTCCAACTCGTCAGCCAGGCGCTTGAAACTGTCCAGCGCAGTGATATCCCAGTGCAGCACGCGCTGGGTGTCGATCAACAGCACATCGACCTGACTGGGCTGCACCACGCGGCCAATTTCTTCGCCGATGCGCCGGGCCACGGCAAAGTTGGCCGTGCCCTGCAGCACCACCACCACCGCGCGGGTGCTCACGCGGCGCAGCGCCAATTCTTCGTCGACGCTGCGCCACTTGCGCGAGCGCATCTCCCGCAGGGTGTAGACCGAACGCACCACTGTGCTTTCGGCCCCGCGCACGAACTGCGCTACGGCCACCGCAAAGCCCGCCAACATGGCAAAAATACCGCTGGTGAACAAAAAAACCAGGCCAATCACCCAGCTTTGCCACCACATCTGCCGCTCGCCTGGCGCCATGCCCGGGCGCTCCAGCTGCTCGGGGGCTATCAGGTTGATGCCGATCACCAACAGTGCGGCCACCACAAACAAGGCCGGGACGCGGTTTAACCCCGCCCAGGCCAGGCCCAGCATCAGCAGCACGCCGATTGCCACCACCCAGTTGCTGTAGCGCACCGTGCGCACGCTGCGCCGCGCGTTGTCGTACAGCGGTTTGCTGGCTGCCAGGTTGGACGATGCCGGTAACAGGCAAAACCACGGCAGCACCGCCATGCTCAATGCACTGGCGCGCAGCTCCTGGTTGAAGTCATAGCGCTGGCCCGACAGGTGCTCGGTGGCAGCGGCGTTGCCCGCGCTGTCCACGATGAAGGTAAAAGCCACAAACAGGGCTTGCGCGGCCAGCACGGTGAAGCTGGTCGCGAGCACGGCGGGGCGACCCGCCTGGAGCACTTCGGCAACAAAACCAGGCAGTAGGGAGGGCGGAAGCAAATCGGTCCAGGCGGCAATCGGCGGGAAGCCAATCCAGGCAAACGGGATGTCGGTGGCCGATTCCAACACCCCGACACACAGCGCGGCGACCGGGAGCAGGGCCAACAGATACGGCTTGTGGGGGTGTTCCCTGCGCCACAGCAAAGCCAGCCAGACCATCAAGACCAGCAGCACGCAGGCGGCCAGTGCCGGGGTGGAAAAAGCAAAGCGTCCGTTATCTGCTATGAACCAGCCCCAGACCGACTTCACCTGAATCCAGATGATGACCAGACCGAACCCCAGGCTCAGCCCCTTGGCTACCGGAATCGGTAAATAACGCGCAAACGCGGTAATGCCGGTGCGCACGGCCAGCCAGATCACCAGAGCCGACAGGCTCAAGCACGCGGCTGTCAAACCCATTACCCCCAGCGCGCTCAGTTGCAGCGTTGGCGCCAGTTGCGCGCAGGTAGCCAAGGTCGCGCCATATAAAAGCGCGGCGCTGGGCCGCACGCCATAGATCACACCTCCGTGGCGGGTAAACATCAGCATGACCAATCCACCCGCAACCACCGACCACAAACACCACAGCGGGTTTGGCTGCAAGCCCAGCAACAGCAGCGGCGCGTAGGCAATGCCGACCAGCGCCAGCGCCTGCGGCATGACAGTACCCAACGCCAAAAATCCGGCCTGCAGCACCCGTATGGCGGACGGCGGCACGATCAGGGTGTCTCCCTGGGGGAGCAGCACAGAAGACATAGAACTCCCCCGGGTGTTTGTGTTTATTTAGACAGCATGCGCATGGCCTCTTCCAGGCCTTTGAGGGTCATGGGGTACATGCGCTGGCTGACCAGTTGCTGCATCACGCTGATGCTCTGGCGGTACTGCCAGACGCCTTGCGGCTCGGGGTTGATCCAGGCAAATTTTGGAAACGCGTTGGTCAGCCGCTGCAACCATTCGGCACCGGCTTCCTCGTTGTTGTACTCAACGCTGCCGCCCGGTTGCAGAATCTCGTAAGGGCTCATCGTGGCGTCGCCGATAAAGATAAGTTTGTAGTCCTTGTTGTACTTCCGGATGATG
>JAYUXO010000513.1:0-6081 GCA_043753505.1 Comamonadaceae bacterium | reverse complement strand
AGGTGTGATCACCCGGTCCAGCACCGGCTTGCCGTATTTGGATTCACCCAACTGGAAGAACGGCGTCTCCAAAGTTGCCTCAATGAAGTTGCCGGCCGAGTACACCTGAAACAGGCGCATCCCTTCCCCCTTGATCTGCCCGCCAAATATCAGCGACACATTGAAGTCAACGCCCGACTGCTGGAGCGCCTCGCCATCGCGGTCATGCACATGGCGAATCGCCGAGCCCAGCACACGCGCCGCATCAAACATGCTTCTGGCGTTCCAGATGGTGATGGGCTCGCTGTTGTCGAACGTCTTGAGCCGCTCGACCTGTAGCAGCTCCCGCACCGACTGGGAAATCGACAGGTTGCCAGCGGACAGCAGCACCATGAAACGGTCGCCGGGTTTTTCGTAAACGATCATTTTGCGAAAGGTGCTGATCTGGTCCAGTCCGGCGTTGGTGCGCGAGTCGGAGAGGAAGACGAGGCCGGCGTTGAGTTTGATGGCGACGCAGTAGGTCATGGAGTTGCCTTTTGTGGGTTGTCTTTGAAACAGGGCGGGCTTGAGATGCTGAGGACGAGAACCTTCACCGCAGAGACGCAGAGTACGCAGAAGAAACGCAGAGAAGAAAAAAGCTGTGTTGCGCTCACTCTGTGGCCCTCTGCGTGCTCTGCGCCTCTGGGGTAAAGGGTGTTCCTTGTCCCGGTTTCAAAAGGATTTTTTTCAGTTGATACAGCACATCCAGCGCCTCGCGCGGGGTGAGCACATCGGGATTGATAGATGCCAGCAGCAATTCTAGGGAGCTGGATTCACGCTCGGGCTCCTGCGGTGGCGCAGCAAATAAATCCACCTGCGCCCGCGCATCGGTCTGATGCTTTTCCAACTCCGCCAGCACATGTCGCGCGTGGTTCAAAACACCCGCGGGCACGCCGGCCAGCTTGGCGACTTGCACGCCATAGCTTTTGCTGGCGGGGCCGGGCTCCAGGGTGTGCAGGAAGACGATATTGCGACGCCCCTCGCCTCCTGCTTTGCCTTCCTTGCCCCCAGACTCGGTGGCGCTCACATGCATGTTCACCGCCGCATGGTGGGTGGCCGGAAAGTCGGTCAGCTCAAAGTAATGCGTGGCAAACAGCGTGAAGGCCTGGCACTTGTCGTGCAGGTGAGCGGCAATGCCGGCGGCCAGGGCCAGGCCGTCGAAGGTGCTGGTGCCACGGCCAATTTCGTCCATCAACACGAGGGATTGCGCCGTGGCGCTGTGCAGAATTTGCGCGGCCTCGGTCATCTCCAGCATGAAGGTCGATTGCGCATTGGCCAGGTCGTCGGCTGCGCCAATGCGGGTGTGAATCGCATCGATGGGCCCCAGGCGGCAGGCCTGTGCTGGCACATAGCTGCCCATGCTGGCCAGCAGCGCGATGAGGGCCACCTGACGCATGTAAGTTGACTTGCCGCCCATGTTGGGGCCGGTGATCACCTGCATGCGCTGCTTGGGGCCCAGCTGCGTGTTGTTTGCAATGAAGCTGCCACGGCTGAGCTCGGCCAGCCGCGCCTCGACCACCGGGTGGCGGCCCTGGGTGATCTCGATGCCGCTCTCGCGCGTGAACTGCGGGGCACACCAGTTCAGCGTGAGCGAGCGTTCGGTCAGCGCGCACAGCGCGTCGAGCGTGGCCACGGCGCGGGCCAGATGGGTGAGCGCAGGAATGTGCGGCTGCAGTTGGTCAAGCAGCTGCCCGTACAAAAACTTCTCGCGGGCCAGCGCCCGCTCTTGCGCGCTCAGGGCTTTGTCTTCAAAGGCTTTCAGCTCGGGGGTGATGAAACGCTCGGCGTTTTTCAGGGTTTGGCGGCGGCGGTAATCAGCGGGGACCCTGCTGGCCTGACCCTGCGTCACTTCAATGTAGAAGCCATGCACCTTGTTGTATTGCACGCGCAGGTTGGCAATGCCAGTGCGGGCGCGTTCACGTGCCTCCAGTTCGAGCAGAAAGGCATCGCAGTTGGTTTGAATGGCGCGCAGCTCGTCCAGCTCATCGTCCAGCCCATCGGCGATCACGCCGCCGTCGCGCACCAGGGCGGCGGGGTCATCCGACAGCGCCCTTTGCAGCAGGGGCACCAAAGCGCCTGGTGACTGCAAATATTGGCCAATTTGAGCCAAATACGGCTCTAGCCCTTTTAAATACTGCTCAAGCAGCTCACATTTTTGTAGCGTCAAACGCAGGCCCACCAACTCGCGCGGGCGCACTTGGCGCAGCGCGATTCGGGCGGTGATGCGCTCCACATCGCTGCTGCCTTTCAAGTGCGTGCGCAACGTCTGTGCATGGCCGTCTCGCAGCACGGCGATGGCGTCCAGGCGCTGCTGGGCCAGCGCCCGCTCACGCGGCGGTGCCAGCAGCCAGCTGCGCAGCGCCCGGCTGCCCATGCTGGTCTGGCAGGTGTCCAGCAGACTCAACAATGTGGGGCCACCGTCACCGCGCAGGCTTTGCACCAGCTCCAGGTTGCGCCGCGTGGTGGGTGGCAGGTCCATCAGCTCGCCCGGGCGCTGCACGCGCATGCCGCGCACATGCGCCAGCGCCTGGCCCTGGGTGTGCTCGGCGTAGGCCAGCAGCGCTGACGCGGCAGCGTGGGCGTGTGGCAGGTCCTCCGCGCCAAAGGCTTGCAGCGAGGCTGTTTGTAACTGCTCGCACAGCTTGGCCGCGCCCAGCCGTGCATCAAACTGCCAGGCGGGGCGTAGCGTGAGCGACAGCGTCTGGGGCAGGTTTAAACGCAGGGTTTTCAGATGCTGCTCGAAAGCGGGCGTCACGTCGGCGCTGTAAAGCAGTTCGCTGGGTGCAATACGCGCCAGCCAGACCGCCAGTTCGTCGTGGGCGCACTCGGCCAGTTGAATTTCTGATTGCGTGACAGCGAGCCAAGCCAGGCCGAGTTGGTTGCGGGGGGCCTGATGAATGGCTAGCAAAGTCGATTCCGACTTGTCGTGCAGCAGCTCGGTATCGGTCAAGGTGCCGGGCGTGACCACCCGCACCACTTTTCTGTCCACCGGCCCTTTCGAGGTCGCCACGTCCCCCACCTGCTCACAAATCGCTACCGACTCGCCCAGCTTGATCAGGCGCGCCAGGTAGGTCTCCACCGAATGAAACGGCACGCCGGCCATCACCACCGGCGCGCCTGCGGACTGGCCGCGCTGCGTGAGCGTGATATCCAGCAACCGCGCGGCTTTTTCCGCGTCCGCAAAAAACAGCTCGTAAAAGTCACCCATACGGTACAGCAGCAGGGTGTCGGGAAAATCGGCTTTCAGACGCAGGTACTGCTGCATCATGGGGGTGTGGGGCAGCGCCTGGGTCATTGCGGCGAGTCTAGCGAAGCGCCTGCCTGGTGCTTCGGGCCTGAACACCATGACGCGCCCTCCAAATGCGCCCAAGCGCCATAAAGCCCCTGACAACACGACCTGACTTTGAGGAGCCGGTCAGCGGCCAACCGACTTAGTGGGGCATTGCCTGTGTCATGACGGCGAAGCTAAAACTGCGTACTGTCCAGGTCAGACAGACGCATGTCGCGTCGTGTTTTAACCTGATCAGTACAGATCAATCCACAGGAGTTTTTATGCACGACATCGTTGATACAGCCGTTGCCGCTGGTTCTTTCACCACCCTGGCCGCCGCCGTCACGGCCGCTGGCCTGGTGCCCACCCTCAAAGGCGCAGGCCCATTCACCGTGTTTGCACCGACCGACGAAGCCTTTGCCAAGCTACCCGCTGGCACCGTTGAAGCGTTGCTGGCCGACATCCCCAAGCTGACCGCTATCCTGACCTACCACGTGGTGGCCGGCAAAGTGATGGCTGCTGACGTGATGACCATGGACGGCAAAGAAGCCGCCACCGTCAACGGCGCACACATCAAAGTGAGCACCACCGGCGGTGTGAAGCTCAATGGCGCATCGACCGTGGTCAAGACCGACATTGAATGCACCAACGGTGTGATTCACGTCATTGACACGGTGATCATGCCGCCATCGGCCTAAAGTTTTTGATGGGTTTGCCGGCACCTGCGCCGGGCAATAAAAGCCTGACGCGATTCGCGTCAGGCTTTTTTTCGGTTTCAACCCACCGCCAGCTTCACCGGTTTACCCACCCGGGCTGAGCATTTCTACGAGGGTATCGACCCTCCACTTAGCCGTTTTCTTGTTCACTGCATCGGACACCCGTGGCCGCGAGACCATCAGGAGTTGCGCAGCTTCAGCCTGTTTCAAGTGATGGTCAGCAATCCAGGTAGACAGCTTCTGCATGAGCTGCTGCTTGAGCAATTGGGTGGCGAATTTCGGTGTCGATGGTCATTTCTTCAGCCTCATATTGATCACGGCCCGGCAGCGTGCCCGCGCTATGTCTTTGCCTTGTTTGCCAGTAGCCTGCGTTTTTTTTGAAGACAATGCAGCACGTACAGCGCTTCCTCGAACTTGGCGATGCACATCACCCGATAGATTCCGCTGGCATCCCGAAGTCGAATCTCTTTTGGGCCGGCACCTACACCGTCGAATGACTTCCAGTCATCGGGCTCCAAACCAACCTGAACTTTGCCCAATTGAAAGCCTGCGCTGCGACGGGCCTGATCGGGGAAAGTCGGCAAATCGTCGTAACCAGAGAATCTCTTTTTCGCTGTTCACAACTTCAATGCGTACAAAAATTTTTTACGCATCAAAACGGAAATCTAAAACGGCGCATCGGGTTCTGATTTTTTGACTACAGGTGCCGCCACCGCCCCACGCCTCGCCGTCAACGTCTGCCTGACCACCGCCTTCTCCCCCGCCGGTGCAAACTTGCTGTACTTGCCCAGCACCCCCACCAACTGTGCATAAATCTTGGGCGTGCCCGCCAAACATTCGCCCTGGTGCAAAAAGTCGGACTCGCCCGATAAGTTGCCTACCAAGCCGCCGGCCTCCTGCACCAGCAGCGAACCGGCGGCCACGTCCCACGCGCTGAGGCCGGTTTCAAAGAAGCCTTCGGTGTAACCCGCTGCCACATAGGCCAGGTCCAGCGCGGCGGCGCCGGGACGGCGCAGGCCTGCTGTGCGGGGCATGATGTCGGCCATCATCGACAGGTAGGTCTGCATGTTGTCGCCGGGGCGGAAAGGAAAGCCGGTGGAGATCAGGCTGTCTTGCAGGCGGATGCGTTTGCTCACCCGCAGGCGGCGGTCGTTCACGTAGGCGCCGCGGCCTTTGGTGGCGGTAAACAGGTCGTTGCGGCTGGGGTCAAACACGACGGCTTGTTCAATTTTTCCGCGCACGGCCAGGGCAATGCTCACGCAGTAAACCGGGAAGCCATGAATGAAGTTGGTAGTGCCGTCCAGCGGGTCAATGATCCAGATGTTTTCGGCATCACTCTTGCCGTGTGTGGAGCCCGATTCTTCGGCCAGGATGCCATGGTCGGGGTAGGCGGTCAGCAGCGTTTCAATGATGGCCGCCTCGCTGGCCTGGTCGACTTCGGTCACATAGTCGTTCACCTGTTTCTGCGAGATGCGCAGCGACTCCACGTCGAGCGCGGCGCGGTTGATGATGGCACCGGCGGCGCGGGCAGCGCGGGCGGCAATGTTGAGCATGGGGTGCAGATTGGGTGAAGACATAGATTTTGGAAAGAACGCGTAAGGGTGAGCGGCGCGATGGCTGCCCGGGAGCGCCTGATTTTCCCACGCGCGTCTGCGGGGTGTCACGCGGGGGCAATTCGTTTGCGTTTTACAACGCAGGCGGCACCTGCGTATCGTTCACCGGTGGCAACCCCAATCCGTTTCTGGCCTGCAACGGCGATGGTGCCCGGGCGGTGGGTGGACTGGGCGGCGGCACGCTGCCGACGTCAATTGACAACCTGCTGATGGGCGGCGGCGGTGGCGGTGGCGCAGTGGTGCGCTCCAACAACGTCACGCTGCCCAGCGTGTTCGACGGCGGCTTGTCAGGGGCTAATTTCCCGCTGGCTGACACCACCATCACCAACCGCTACGGCTCCGGCCCAGGCGGCGGCACAGCCGCGACCACGCCCTTGTGCCCACCACCACAGCACCGGGCGGCAACTGCCTGCGCCAGCTGCAAACCACCAAGCGCACCACCACGCCGCTGGTCACTTTTCCA
>JAYUXO010000512.1:0-2420 GCA_043753505.1 Comamonadaceae bacterium | reverse complement strand
ATGAAAACGGCAGCCACGACGCCGCGACGAAGATCCCCGCCTGGGAAATGATTCGATTCAGCGTGAACATCATGCGTGGCTGTTTTGGCGGTTGTACGTTTTGCAGCATCACCGAGCACGAAGGCCGCATCATTCAAAGCCGCAGTGAAGACAGCGTGATTCGCGAAGTGGAAGATATTCGTGACAAGGTCAAAGGCTTCACGGGCGTTATTTCCGATCTGGGTGGCCCGACTGCCAATATGTACCGCATCGGCTGCAAATCACCCGAAATTGAAGCTGCCTGCCGCAAACCCAGTTGCGTCTATCCTGGCATTTGTTCTAATTTAAATACCGACCATAGCGCCCTGATCAAAATGTACCGCCGCGCCCGGGCTCTGAAAGGCGTAAAAAAGATATTGATCGGCTCGGGCCTGCGCTACGACCTGGCCGTGCAAAGCCCCGAATATGTGAAAGAACTGGTGCAACACCACGTAGGCGGCTATTTAAAAATTGCCCCGGAGCACACCGAGGGCGGGCCGCTGTCCAAAATGATGAAGCCGGGTATCGGTAGCTATGACAAATTCAAGCAGATGTTTGAAAAATACAGCGCCGAGGCGGGTAAAAAGCAGTATCTCATTCCGTATTTCATCGCCGCCCATCCTGGTACCAGCGATGAAGACATGATGAATCTGGCGGTGTGGTTGAAAAAGAATGGTTTTCGCGCCGACCAAGTACAAACCTTCTACCCCAGCCCCATGGCTACCGCCACGGCCATGTACCACAGCAATAAAAATCCGCTGCGCAAAATTGGCCGTGATTCAGAAACGGTAGATATTGTTCGCGGTGACAAACGCCGCCGCCTGCACAAAGCCTTTTTGCGCTACCACGACGCGAATAACTGGCCCTTGTTACGCGAGGCGCTAAAAACGATGGGCCGGGCGGATTTGATTGGGAATGGCAAACACCACTTGATTCCCACGTTTCAGCCAATGACAGATGGGGGATACGTCAGTGCCAGGAAGAAAAACAGCACGACCGCGCCGGTGAAAGCCGTGCAACTCAAGTCGGCGGCGCCGCGCAAAGGCGCGATGTTGACGCAGCACACCGGGTTACCGCCGAGGGCGACGAATGTCAGTGGTAAGAAAATTTAATTTCTTGTGTTTGAAGTGCATGATTCTTTAGCACGTTCAAAACCACTTATCAACAGCGTGCGCGCTTGAGTATTTTCGATACTTCTTGGATGATCGGAATTTCATTCCACGGGGTCGCAGTAAATGGCATTCGTCCATTAGCCTGTAGAGAAAAACTCTCGAATTCCGCGTTTCGTTGCGACGAAACCAACATAAACCACAAAGCCCCACCGAACATAATTTGGTAGTAGTACCGGCCCCCATACGTTAAGCACTGGGGTTTAGTCACCATATCTATTATTTTTCGAGTCTCGTTTTGAATCACTGCACTACCCACGATTGGGTATTGTCAAAAACTACCCGGATTTCGCTCTTTAAGCATATTCCGAATTCTCTCCTCGTGAGACCCAAGATCAACTTTCTGAGAAAGTAAGTAGGGTACTTACGCTAGCACGAAAGAAAATGCTGAACTGAAATAGTTTGAAGCCTCGGGTTTTCCGTGGATCTTGATTTCTCATACTGTTGCCACTCCTATTTTGATAGCTGCTTGAGAATATTCCATAAGGGCTATCGCGTGTTTTTTCCTTAAATTCTAGGTTCATCCAAATCCAACTACCGCTTGCCCATCAAACTCCCCAACACCCCTCGCAAAATCTCCCGCCCCACACTCGTGCCGATGGTGCGCACGGCAGACTTGGCCATGGTCTGAGCCAAGCCATCGTGTTTGGCACCGCGGGGGCCGGTGGTGCCGAACAACACACTGTTGATACCGGCACCCAGCCCGCTGAACATGCCGCCTGAATCAGCGGGTGCTGTATCTCCGGGCTTGCCGGGGGATGAACCAGGCGATGCCGCTACGCGGCCCTTGATTTTTTCGTGCGCCGATTCGCGGTCAATCAATTTTTCATACACCCCGGCCACCAGCGAGTTGTCCAGCAAGGCTTTGCGCTGCTCGGGGCCAATCGGGCCAATCTGGCTGCCTGGCGGCAATACATAAACCCGCTCGGTTTCGCACGGACGGCCCTTGGCATCGAGAAAACTGATCAGGGCCTCACCCACGGCCAGCTCGGTAATCGCTGTTTCAATGTCAAGGCCGGGTTTTTGCCGCATGGTCTGCGCCGTCGCCTTGACGGCTTTCTGATCACGCGGAGTGAAGGCGCGCAACGCGTGTTGCACCCGGTTGCCAAGCTGGGCCAATACAGAATCGGGAATGTCCAGCGGATTTTGCGTCACGAAATACACGCCCACGCCTTTTGACCGAACCAGCCGCACGACCAGCTCAATCCGTTCAACCAGCACCTTGGGCGCTTC
>JAYUXO010000511.1:0-6095 GCA_043753505.1 Comamonadaceae bacterium | reverse complement strand
CAATGAACAAACCGTGCGCGGCACCTCACACCTGAAATTCGCCGCCGATGGCCGCATCGCCTACCACCGGGACTATTGGGACGCAGCAGAAGAGCTGTACGAAAAGCTACCGGTGCTGGGGGCCTTCATGCGGTGGTTGAAGAAGCGGGCGGGGGGTAAGTGACGCGGATTCAAGGACGCGGAATTCGCTCCCCTATCTATGCCCAACGCTCAACTTGGCACCGTTTCCGAAAAGCTCACTCGCAGCGACAGCTTGTCGTGCAGCTTCAGCAGGTTCGGGTGCAACGTGCGCCAGTCGATTTCGGGGAAGCGAAAGTCCAGATAGCCCAAGGCGCAGCCCACCGCAACATCGGCCAAGCTTAAGTGAATGCCGGCGCAAAACGGTTTGTCACCCAGACCCTTGTCCATGGCTTTGAGCGCGGCGTGTGTTTTCTCGATCTGGCGGTCTATCCACACCGTGCTGCGCTGCACCTTGGTGCGACCCGTCCAATTGGCTTCCAGGCGGGCCAGGATCAGCGCGTCCAGCACGCCGTCGGCCAGGGCTTCCCATGTTTTCACCTCGGCGCGTTCCCGGCCCATTTGCGGAATCAGCTTGCCCACCGGCGAGAGGGTGTCCAGGTACTCCACGATCACACGCGAATCGAATAGGGCCTCGCCGCCTTCCATGACCAGACAAGGCACTTTGCCCAGCGGGTTGGAATGTGCGATGGTGGTGTCGGCAGCCCACACGTCTTCAGTAATTAACTGGTAGTCCAACTTTTTCTCGGCCATCACGACGCGCACTTTGCGTACGTAGGGGCTGCTGGTCGAGCCAATTAATTTCATGGGTGAGTTTTCTATTGTGAATGCTGCAGCGAAATGGCTTGCGATGATTCTAGGTGAAGCCCGTGCCGACACCCGGTAGTGCGGTCGGTTAGGGCTGTTACATTGCGCCCGGCTTTGGAGGGCCCAAAAAAATGAACCATGAGCTTCTTGCACCCGGTGCACCAGTGGCGCAAGTTGCCGCTGCGCCCAGCCAGCCTGCGGAGTATCCCATCCGCTTTACCGCCAGCGGCGGCGAGTATTTTGGTATCTGGATCGTGAATCTGCTGCTGATTGTCCTGACCCTGGGCATTTATTTGCCTTGGGCCAAAGTGCGGCGGTTGAAGTATTTTTACAACAACACCGAGGTAGCCGGTCACGCGCTGGACTTTCATGGCCAGGGCTCACGCATGCTGCGTGGCACGCTCATCGTCGGTGCGTTTTTCATTTTGTATTCCATCGCCAGTAATTTTTCTCCCTGGGCCGCACTGGTTGCGGCTTTGGCGTTTCTGGCGCTGTGGCCAATGCTATTTCGTGCCGGCATGCGATTTCGCCTGTCGCAAACCAGTTGGCGCGGGCTGCGTTTTCGCTTCACCGGCAACACCGCTGATGCTTACTTGGCCGTTCTGCCGCCTTTGGCACTGATTTTGGTTCCGGTGGTGCTGGGCGGGCTTTTTGCAGGCACACCGGATTCAACGGCAAAAATTGCGGAGCCCCCGGGTGCGGTGCTGGCAGCCATCGGGCTGTCGTTTTTGCTGTTCTTCCTGGGGCTTCCGTACTTTTTGTGGCGGGTTAAACGCTACCAGCACAACCACTATGCATACGGGCCGTTGACAAGCGAGCTGCGCGCGGGTGCGGGTGTGTTTTACGGCATCTTCCTGAAAATAATCGGGGCGGCGTTGGTGATGGCTCTGGGCTTGGTGCTCGTGGGGTTTTTGCTGCCCCAAAAGGGATTGGCGGGTCTGGGTTTGATCGTGGTTTTTTTGGCACCGTTGATATTTTTTGGCTTTTTGTTGATGAACCTGGTCGCCAAGTCTTACATAGTAGTGCGCTTGCAAAATCTGGTGTGGACGCGCACGGGAAATGCCCACTTTCGCTTTAAAAGCAATCTGCGACTGGCACCCTACATTGGCTTGCAGTTCAAAAACTACTTGCTGATCGCCCTGTCTGTCGGCTTTTACTGGCCGTTTGCAGTGGTGGCCACACGCCGCGCGCAGCTGGAGGCGGTCAGCTTGTTTACGCGTATCGACCTGGACACGCTGGTCGACCGCGCCACCCGCGCCGAGGCCGATGCCACGGGCGATGCGGCAGCGGAGGTATTTGATCTGGACGTGGGGATCTAAAGTGCTTGCTGCGCACTACTTTGACGGTCTTAGCGCACGCGCTCAGCACGCTGAGGTGACGGTGGTGGGCGATCAACTGGTCATCAACCTGCCAGCCGGCCATCGCGTGCAAGTACCACTGTGTGCCGTGCAGTGGCCAGAACGCACGCGCCAGGGCCGCCGCATGGCGCCGTTGCCGGGCGGGGCCAGTTTGCAGGCTCGTGACGTTCCCTCATGGGATGCGTGGGTTGCTGAACACGTGAAAAGCGATTCGTTGCTGGTGCGTGCCCAGCAAAGCTGGCGCGGCGTGGCCGTCGCCGCCGTGCTGCTTGTAACGGCTGTGGCGGGTCTATATGTATGGGGCCTGCCCTTGGCGGCGCGCGGTACCCTGGCGCTGATGCCGCTGTCGGTCGACGAGGTGATTGGGCAGCAGGTGTTAACCAGCCTGGAAGGCCAGATGCTGCACCCCAGCGACCTGCCCCAGGCGGATCAGGCGCGCATTCGCGCGGCGTTTGGCCAGATGGTTCAGCGGGCCTACCCCCGCAATCCGCCTGCGTGGCGGCTGGAGTTTCGCCGTGGTAGCGAGCCGAAACCCCGACCGACTGGCAACGCGCCGCCAACTCAGCAACCCCAATCCAGCGAAACCGCGCGCTCCACCCTGGGTGCTAACGCGTTTGCTCTGCCCGGTGGCACCCTGGTGCTGACCGATGAGCTGGTGCGCCTGGTCAACGACGATCAAGTGGTGTTGGGCGTACTGGGCCACGAAATGGGCCATGTGCGGCATCGCCACGGTATGCGCCAGCTGATTCAGGTCAGCGCGATTGGGGCCATGGCTTCAGCCGTGTTTGGCGACTACGCCTCGCTGTTGGCCACACTGCCCGTGTTGGCCGCCGGCATGGCGTATTCGCGGGACGCCGAACGAGAAGCCGACGATGAGGCGATTGCCGTGTTGAGGGCGTCTGGTATTTCGCCATTGGTCATGGTGAAATTGTTCACCGCGTTGCGTGCCGATGCCCAGCGCGCGACCGACTCGAAAGACGCGCGCGACATATCGGGTGACCTGCTGGGCATCGCTTTTTCCAGCCACCCCAGTGACACCGAGCGCACGCAGCGGTTTGAGCAGGCCGCTGGTGCACGCCCGCCCTAGCTTTAAGCAAAAAGTGCTTCAATCCCCTATGAATACTGCTCAAGCAGCTATTATTTTCATAGTGACTGACTGCTGAACCCCACCTACAATCGACCATGACTTTTTCCCCTATCTCCGCCCTGTCGCCGCTGGACGGCCGCTACGCCAGCAAATTGGCGGCCCTGCGCCCCTTGCTCAGCGAATACGGCTTCATGCACCGCCGCGTGCAAGTCGAAGTTGCGTGGTTCGTCGCGCTGAGTGATGCGGGATTTGACGAGTACAAGCCGCTGCCCGCTGCTGACCGCGCTTACCTGAACGCGTTGGTAGCTGAGTTTTCGGAAAATGACGCGCTTGCGATCAAAGAGATAGAAAAAACCACCAATCACGACGTGAAAGCCGTGGAGTACTGGATCAAGTCCAGACTCATCACACACCCTGCCCTGCAAGCTGCCGCCGAGTTTGTGCACTTTGCGTGCACCAGTGAAGACATCAACAACACCAGCCACGCATTGCAACTCAAGACTGCTCGCGACACGGTGCTGTTGCCGGGTCTGGACGCCGTGTGCAGCAAACTGCGCGAGATGGCCCACGCCTATGCTGACGTGTCCATGCTTAGCCGCACGCACGGCCAGACGGCCAGCCCCACCACGGTGGGCAAAGAGGTAGCCAATGTGCTGATGCGCCTGCGCGCTGCGCGCGAACAGATCGCTGCCGTGCCGCTTTTGGCCAAAATGAACGGCGCGGTTGGCAACTACAACGCTCACCTGGCCGCCTGGCCCGGTTTTGACTGGGAAGCGTTTTCCCAACGCGTGGTTGAACGCGACCTCGGTTTGCAATTCCACCCCTACAGCACCCAAATTGAGCCGCACGACTACATGGCCCAGCTATTTGACGCGGTAGCCCGCGCCAACACCATCCTCATCGACTGGTCGCGCGACGTGTGGGGCTATGTGAGCCTGGGCTACTTCAAGCAGCGCCTGAAAGCGGGAGAAATTGGCTCGTCCACCATGCCGCACAAGGTCAACCCCATCGACTTTGAGAATGCCGAAGGCAACCTCGGCCTGTCCAACGCTCTGCTGCGCCACCTGGCCGAAAAACTCCCGATCTCCCGCTGGCAGCGCGACCTCACCGATAGCACCGTGCTACGCAACATGGGTGTGGCGCTCGGGTACTCGATACTGGCCTGGCAGTCGCTGCTGACCGGGCTGAATAAGCTGGAGCTGAACGAAGTAGCACTGGCCGCCGATCTGGACAAATCGTGGGAAGTGCTGGCTGAACCCATTCAAACGGTGATGCGCCGCTACGGCATTGCGGGAGCTTATGAGCAACTCAAGGAAACCACGCGCGGACAAGTCGTGTGCGCGGCTGATCTGCGTTTGTTGATTGAATCGCTGGCGATTCCTGCGGCTGACAAACAGCGCCTGCTAGCGATGACACCTGCCAGCTACATCGGCAAAGCGGCCGAGCTGGCGCGGCGGGTGTGATGCTGGGTTTACTCCTTCCCCTTTTTGGGGGAAGGTTGGGATGGGGGCACGCGTCCAAAGCGGCGCAGGTTGCCATCCCAGCCCCTCCTCCAGGGGGTAAGGGGTATCAGCTGAATCGCCTTTCAGCTCCTGTATTACTTGCTCAACCAGCTATCTAATCAATAGCAACAATCAATATGGCGATCAAATCCACCATCTTCAAAGCCAACCTGCAGGTGGCCGACATCACCCATAGCTACTACGCGGACCACGCACTCACCCTGGCCCGCCACCCCAGCGAAACCGATGAACGCATGATGATTCGTCTGGCGGCGCTGGCCATCAATGCCTACCAGCTGCAGTCCACCTGCAAAGGTGACGGCACTCTGGCTTTTGGCGACGGCATGTCCAACCCCGACGAGCCTGACGCCTGGCTGCGGGACTACACAGGTCGCCCGCGGGTGTGGATCGAAGTCGGCCAGCCGGAAGACAAGCCCCTCACACGCGCTTGTAGTAAAGCCGACGAGGTGTTGGTGTATTGCTTCGCCCACTCCGCCGATATTTGGTGGAAAAGTATCCAAACCAAGTTGAGTCGCCTGGAAAAACTCCAGGTCTGGCGCATTCCGAGCGTTGCCTCACAAGAACTGTCCAAACTGGCCCAGCGCAGCATGCAGCTGCAAGCCACGATTCAGGAAGACAGTTTGATGATGAGCAGCGACCAGGGAACGGTGGAAATCGAGGCAGTACGCTGGAAGTAGTACCTGGTAATCAGGCGTGCAGGGCCATCACGCTTGGCTGGTTGAGACTTTTTTGCTATCTAAGGGTTCAGGTGGCAGGCTGCATACACAATGCCATTTTTTCTGAACTCTGAGATTACCGCGCGCAGATGCTCCAGTGCATGCAGCTGGTAAATGAACGTCTGTTGGACTGCCATCATGTGTAGCAGGCTACGGCGCGGTCTGCACGGCACATAGAGTGCCACAGCAAAAAGCTCAGCCCAACAGGATTTTTTCAGTTTGGAGCCCTCGGGCACTGCGAGCTGCCAGGCACCGTTTGTGCACGTGCCAGGCTAAGGTTGGAGTGCGTAAAAGCGTAAAGCCTTCATGCAAGAGAGCCCTATACAGCTGCCTATTTCAATCAAATACTGCTTGAGTAGCTATTAAAAACATAGCACACAAGACGTAAAAAAAGGCGGGGATTACTCCCCGCCTTGTTAAGTTGCGCTAACAACGTCGATCAATTATTTTTCGATTAAAGATTGCTAAGAAAAACGACCAACTACGACAACCGGATTAAGGTGTAGCAGGACGGATATAACGGTGCTCCCAAGCGCCACCGAAGTTAGCCGACACGGTACCGTTACCAGCGCGCGTGTAAGCCTTA
>JAYUXO010000510.1:0-38420 GCA_043753505.1 Comamonadaceae bacterium | reverse complement strand
CCCTCGTCAAGCGTAACCCCGAGATCATGAGTAGCGCGCTTTGCTTCACGGGAACGCGAGTGCCCGTGAAGCACTTGTTCGACTACCTTGAAGGAGCTTCCTCTTTGGAAGAATTCCTGGAGGACTTTCCCTCGGTCTCACGCAGCCGCGCCGTGGCGGTGCTTGAACAAGCGCATGAACGCCTGGCCGCAGATGCGCCTTCTGCTTGACGAATGCGTGCCGGTCCGGCTGCGCCGCGCGTTGCCGTCGCACCAAGTGCCCGCGGTGGTTTTTGAAGGCTGGTCAGGCATCAAGAATGGACAGCTGCTAGCGCTTGCAGCGGCGAAATTCGACGCGTTCATCACAGTAGATAAAAATCTTCCGTACCAACAGAACGCGGAAACGCTCCCGATTTCCGTGTTCGTGCTCGATGCGGCTTCCAACGAGCTGTCAAATCTTGTCGCGCTGGTGCCGGTGCTTGAGGAAAAGCTGCACACACAGACCGAGGGCGGCTTCTTCATCGTGGCAGCAAATTCGTCCGCTCTCAAATAAATAGCTGCTTGAGCAATCAATACCTGGGCTGACGTCCGATTTGCCCTGAGTTACCTTGGTTTTTGCGCCCTCCCATCCTGCGGCAGGGCTGAGGAGCTGGGTGCTTAATCCTGCTTGGCCGGATCAGCAAGTGACCGCTAGCCGGTTATCGTTCAGCATGGCCCATCAGAGGCGTTTTCTATGCATTGATGAGATTTCGAAAATGTGTATCCGATAGAAAGTAATTGGCGAGTTCGCTCAGCTTATTCATTCATTTTTGTAAAAAAAAACGCAATGCCAAACGCAAGCAATAGCGCGTACGAGCAATCCCCGGCTATTTTTAAGTAACGGAGAACCGCTGTGACCCAGCCTAATCAAGAGATTTTTCTTCTTCAATGCCTCAACGACGCTGCCTCGAAGTACAACCGCGAGTCCAAGCGACTGAAGCGTTGGACTTACGCCCTTCGAATCGCTGTTTTATTGCTTTCCAGTGGCTCGACGGTGTTGCTAGGCCTGAACGTAGTCGGCGATCCAAGCTATTTAATTTGGTCGCGCAACTTAGTTCTTGCGTTGGGAGCTCTGAGTACATTCCTCGTTGGGCTCTCCGCTTTCTGGAACGTTGAAAGCTATTGGCTCAAGCAGAAGGTTCTCTTTGCGCGTGTTCGTGCACTTAGGGAGCGTTGCTACTTCCTTCAGGCGAGAGACGGCAGGCTATCTCAAGAGCAAATTGAAGCAGCGTTCAATGAGTACGGAGCGATGATGGACAACCGGATTGAATACTGGGAGACATTAGCGTCTAAAGGTACACCTGGGCCTCAAGTTGAGTTCAAACCTTAATTCACCACCTGCCCCAACTCCCCCCGCGCATACCGTCCCGCCACCACGCTCAAACTATCCCCCTTCACCTTCGCCCCCTGCCCCTCACACCCAAACTGCACATAGCGCTGCAGGCAAATCTGTTTGGCGGCCTCTCGGGCGGGCTTCAAATAATCTCGGGGGTCAAACTTGTCGGGATTCTCAAACATGTACTGGCGGATGGCGGCGGTCATGGCCAGGCGGATGTCGGTGTCGATGTTGATTTTGCGCACGCCGTATTTGATGGCTTCCTGAATCTCTTCCACCGGCACGCCGTAGGTTTCGCGCAGGTCGCCACCGTATTGGCGGATGGTGGCCAGCAGGTCTTGCGGCACGCTGGAGCTGCCGTGCATCACCAGATGGGTGTTGGGAATACGGCGGTGAATTTCCTTGATGCGGCCAATCGCCAGAATGTCGCCGGTGGGTTTGCGGGTGAATTTGTAGGCGCCGTGGCTGGTGCCAATGGCGATAGCCAAGGCATCCAGCTGGGTGCGTTTGACGAAATCGGCGGCTTGCTCGGGGTCGGTGAGCAGCTGGTCCATGGTCATGGTGCTCTCGGTGCCGTGGCCGTCTTCCTTGTCGCCCTGCATGGTCTCCAGTGACCCGAGGCAGCCCAGCTCGCCCTCCACTGTCACGCCTAACTTGTGCGCCATGTCGACCACTTTGCGCGTCACGTCCACGTTGTAGTCGTAACTGGCAATGGTCTTGCCGTCGGCTTCCAGACTGCCGTCCATCATCACCGAGCTGAATCCCAAATCCATCGCGCCCTGGCAGATCGCGGGGCTCTGGCCGTGGTCCTGGTGCATGACGACGGGGATGCTGGGGTAACTTTCCACAGCGGCCGCAATCAGGTGCCTTAAAAACCCTTCCCCGGCGTATTTACGGGCACCGGCGCTGGCTTGCATGATGACCGGTGCGCCCACCTCTTTAGCCGCTTCCATGATGGCCTGCACCTGCTCCAGGTTGTTCACATTGAAAGCTGGAATGCCGTAGCCATGGGTGGCGGCGTGGTCCAGCAGCTCGCGCATCGAAACGAGTGCCATAGTTAAAGTCCCCGGGAAGTTACGTGTTGGTTACGGTCAGCATGCCGCAGGGGAATTTTACGGTGGGGCTTTTTGTGGCGGTTCTTTCACAAACCCCAGCACCTCGGGCAACACGGGTGCCAGCCAGTTCAATGGGCTGGCCAGGGAGGCCAGCACGGTGACGTGGCTCACCCGGTCAAACAGCACCACGCGCGTGTTTGCGCCTTCTGTTTGCAGGCGCTGGGCCAGACCAACGGTGTTGCGTTGCGGGTCAACCAGGCGGTCGCTGTTGGCCGCCAGCAGCAGGCTTCTGGGCGCGGCGCCCGACACATGGGCGATCGGCTGGGTGTCGGGCTTCGTGTTGGGCCACTCAAACGCCACCTGCACGTCGGGGTTGCCAATCGGCAAAAAGTCATACGGCCCGGCAATACCCACCCAGCCAGCCAGTTGCGACGGTTTCAGGCCCACGGGTGCGAGCCAGCGTGCGTCCAGCGCGAGCATGGCCACGTTGTACGCCCCTGCGCTGTGGCCCACCAGGTGAATACGTGAGGTGTCGCCACCCAGTCGGGCAACGTTGGCAAACACCCATTGCGTGGCCAGCGCGCCGTCTTGCAAAAACGCCGGATAACGCACTTGGGGGCTCTGCCGGTAATCGGCTACCAGCACCAGCACGCCATTGCGCGCCAGGGCTTCGCCCACAAACCGGTACTGGGCACGCTCGCCTGTGGTCCAGCTGCCGCCGTAGAAAAAAAGCACGACTGGGTGGCCTGCGCCTGCAGGATTTAGAGCACTGGGGTCTGCAAGGGGGCGATAGATATCCAACTGGTGGCGCGTGTCGGGCCCGTACGCGACGCCGGGCTCCATGCGGTAACTGTCGGTGGGTACCAACTTGTCGAGCACGCCGGAGGCCGAGCAGCCGCTCAGGAAGGCACCGAGGGCGGCGAGCAGGCCTGTGCGGCGGGTCATGTGTGTAGGCATAAGAAGTCAATCATCCTGATGTTTTACGCAGCGCAGCGTGCCCTGGTTTCAACGAGAACAACGGATTTTAGTGATTTAGGCCTACAGCCCTTGTGGAAACTGCTCAGCCAGCTATGAAATCAGGAGTAATTGCCATCACTCCACCCGGCAAATTTTTAACATGTTCGTGCCCCCGGGCGCACCCATCGGTTCGCCGCAGGTAATCGCATACACATCGCCGCTGCTCACAATGCCGCGCTTTTTCAGGTGGCCTTCGGCTTCCATGAGTGCGGTGTCGCGGTCCACGCTGGTGTCCATGAGCAGCGGGCGCACGTTGCGGTAAAGCGCCATTTTTCGCTGCGTGGTGACGCGCGGCGTGAGGGCATAAATTGGCACATGAATGCGGTGGCGGCTCATCCACAAGGCAGTGGAGCCACTGTCGGTCAAGGCCACGATGGCTTTGGCACCCAGGTGGTGTGCAGTGAACAACGCGCCCATGGCAATCGACTGGTCGATGCGGTTGAAGGTCATGCCGGTGAAGTCGGCGTCCAGTTTGACGTCTTCGGCTTTTTCGGCTTCCAGGCAAATGTTGGCCATCTCCAGCACGGTTTCAAGCGGGTACTTGCCGGCAGCGGTCTCGGCGCTGAGCATCACGGCGTCGGTGCCGTCCAGCACGGCGTTGGCCACGTCGCTCACCTCGGCGCGGGTGGGCACGGGGTTGGTGATCATTGACTCCATCATTTGGGTGGCGGTGATCACCACTTTGTCGCTTTCGCGGGCCATGCGGATCATGCGTTTTTGCAGGGCGGGCACGGCCGCGTTGCCGACTTCCACGGCCAGATCGCCGCGCGCCACCATGATGCCGTCGCTGGCATCCAGAATGGCTTGCAGATGCGGAATGGCCTCGGCCCGCTCGATTTTTGCAATCATTCCGGGCTTGTGGCGCCACTCGGCTCCGGCCACATTGCACAGCTGGCGCGCCATTTCCATGTCGGTCGCATTTTTCGGAAAGCTCACGGCCACGTAGTCGGCCTGAAAGCTCATCGCAGTGCGGATGTCTTCCATGTCCTTGGCCGTGAGCGCCGGGGCCGTGAGGCCGCCGCCCTGTTTATTGATGCCTTTGTTGTTGGACAACTCGCCGCCCAGCTTGACAGTGGTGTGCACTTCCTCGCCCTTGACTGCATCAACAGTCAGCATGATCAAGCCGTCGTTGAGCAGCAACAAATCGCCTGTTTTCACATCGCGCGGCAGCTCTTTGTAGTCCAGCCCCACGCCGTCGATGTCACCCGGCTCGGTGCGCGAGGCATCCAGCACAAACCTGGCACCGGGCTCCAGCATGACCTTGCCCTCCGCAAACTTGCCCACGCGAATTTTTGGGCCTTGCAAGTCGGCCATGATGGCCACTTCGCGCCCTGCGCGGACAGCGGCGGCGCGCACCAGCGCGGCGCGGTCAATGTGGTCTTGCGCTTTGCCGTGGCTGAAGTTCAGCCGCACCACGTTCACACCAGCTTCGATGATTTTTTGCAGCAACGCCGGGTCGCTGGAGGCGGGGCCCAGGGTGGCGACGATTTTGGTGGCGCGGCGCGGGGCGGGTGGGGTGGTGGGGGTTTTGTGGCGGTTGGGCAAAACGGGCTCCTGTCAAAGGGAGTGGCATTCTCACCGCTCCGGGTTACCAAATGGGTACAAACGTTTGCAGCACGCTATTAAATATATAGCTGCTTGAGCAGTAAAAACAAAGGCTGCAAGTCTATTTGGCTCTTAAGTTTCTTGAATTACAGGGTATCGGTCCGCTGACACCGTTCATGCTTCCTTTCCCCTTGGGGAGAGGGGGCGGGGTCAAGCGCACAGGCGTCATCCCGAGTTGTCGGTCGCTCACCTGCCCTCACCCCAACCCCCTCTCGCCTGCGGGACCTTTCCCGCCTGCAGGACCTTTCCCGCCTGCGGCAGAGGAAGCGAACGCAAAGCAAGAACGCTTACTTGGCCAACTGCACGGCGCGCTTTTGCAGAATTTCAAACGCCGGCAAGGTTTTGCCTTCCAGCACCTCCAGAAAAGCACCGCCGCCGGTGGAGATGTAGTCCATGTCTTTTTCGATGCCGTATTTAGCAATCGCGGCCAGCGTGTCGCCGCCACCGGCGATGCTGAAAGCGCTGGACGCCGCAATGGCCCGCGCAATGGTTTCAGTGCCGCCCGCAAACGCGTCGAACTCAAACACGCCCACCGGGCCGTTCCACACAATCGTGCCTGCCTGCTGCAGTTGCGCCGCCAGGCGGGCGGCGGTTTGCGGACCGATATCCAGAATCAAATCATCACTCTGCACGTCGGTTGCGGCTTGGGTGGTGGCTACCGCGTCGGCTGCAAAGGTTTTGGCGGTGACCACGTCGACCGGAATGGGCACTTCGGCACCGCGCGCACGCATCGCGTCCATCACGGCTTTGGCATCGGCCACCAGATCGGCTTCGGCCAGGCTTTTGCCGATAGGCAAACCGGCGGCCAGCATGAAAGTGTTGGCAATACCGCCGCCCACAATCAGCTGGTCGACTTTGCCCGCCAGGGCTTGCAAAATTGTTAATTTGCTGGACACCTTGGAGCCGCCCACGATGGCCACCAGGGGCCGTCTGGGCTGGGCCAATGCCAACGTGATGGCATCCATTTCGGCGGCCAGCAAGGGCCCGGCGCAGGCCACCGGCGCAAACTGGGCGATGCCGTAAGTCGAGCCTTCAGAGCGGTGGGCAGTGCCAAAAGCGTCGTGCACAAAAATGTCGCACAGCGCAGCCATTTTTTTGGCAAGTGCGGGGTCGTTTTTTTTCTCGCCTACGTTCACCCGGCAGTTTTCCAGCAGCACCAGTTGGCCCGGCTCAACGGTCACGCCGTCAACCCAACCGGCCACCAGTGGCACCTGACGGCCAAGCAGTTCTGACATGCGTTGCGCAATGGGTGCCAACGAGTCTTGCGGCTGAAACTGGCCCTCGGTGGGTCGACCCAGGTGCGAGGTCACCATGACCGCAGCGCCCGCGTCCAGCGCCATTCGAATGCAAGGCAACGAGGCGCGAATGCGGGTGTCTTCGGTAATGGCGCCTGCGTCATCTTGAGGCACGTTCAGGTCGGCACGGATAAAAACCCGTTTGCCCACCACAAGGCCTTGGGCGCACAGATCGGAGAAGCGGATGACGTTCATGGGTGTGCAAAGGTTGAGTGAAACGATTTATTTGCTATTAATAACATAGCTGCTTGAGCATATTTTATAAGGGCTGATGACCGTTTTGATACCAAACGGTTACCAGACCTGACGGTGACGGGCCTGCTACCACCCCAGTCCCAGCCGAAGCGGCAAGTAAACCGCCATGCCCACCACGATGGTGCCCAGCACACCTTTGCGCCAGAAAAACCAGGCACTGCCAGCCGCAGCGGCAAACAAGCGCGCGTCTTGCCAGGTGCTCACCAGTTGGCCCTGCGTGGCCACCACCTCGGGCACCACCACAGCAGCGAGCGCGGCAATCGGCGCGTAGGGCAAGCCACGTGCAGCCCAGGCAGGCAGTGGCAAGGGCTTGCTGGCCATGAAGAAAAAGCAGCGGGTCAGCACCGTCACGCCCGCCAGGCAGGCAATGATGAGCAGGGTGTAGCCGTCGGTCTGGTTCACGGTGCGACCCGGCCTTGAGCATCCCGCTCGGGCCAGCGACCCTCCAACCACACACACAGCAGCACAGCGGTTGCGATGGCCACCACGATGTTCAGTTTCAGGGGCAATGCATAAGCCGCCACCGCCGCCGCACCCGAAGCCACCACCGCCACCACCCGCAGCCGCGTGGTGGCCAGTGAACTCATCACGCCCAGCAGGCACAGCACGCCCGCGAACCCCAGGCCCCAACGGGTCGGAATGAAATTGGCCATCGCAATGCCCACACCGCTGGCCACCACCCAACTGACCCAGGTGCCAAAGCAGTGGCCTGCCAGAAACGATGCTTGCGCCAGATGCTGCGCAGGCGTCTGCCCAGGTGCAGGAAAGCGCTGGGTGAACTGCACATAAGTCATGTCGGTGGTGAGAAACCCGTGCACCAGCCGCTGGGGCAGTGGCAGGTGCATGAGGTAGTCACGCAGGTGCAGGCTGAATACGGCAAAGCGCAGATTCACGCAAAACGCCGCGCCCAGAATCACCCACAGCGGCGCACCGGCCACGATGAGCGGGATGGCGGCCAGTTGGGCGCTGCCAGCGTAGACCAGCAGCGTCATGGCCACCGACTCGAACACACTCAAGCCCGACTTCACCATGGCCACGCCCGTCATCAGGCCCCAGGCGGCAATACCGGCAGCTTGCGGCAACATGGTTTGCAAGCCGATTTTGAATTCAGGGTGGCTGTGGTGTTTGCGCAGGAAAAACATGGGCGATCAAGATCCATTGGGCTTAAGGCGGGCTGTTGAACACCATGCCGGGCTTCAATTCAAACCCGCGCAAAAAGTCTGCCACCGCCAGGCGTTTGCCACCGGAGCGTTGCAGCTCCTTGATACGCAAAGTGCCGCTGCCATCATGGCTACAGACCACACCAATGGATTCGTCATTTACATAAGAAATCGTGCCACAGCCCTTGTAGATACTGCTCAAGCAGCTATCAATTTCGCAGCGCCACACTTTGATGACTTCGCCATTCAACGTGGTAAATGCGCCTGGAAGAGGATTAAACGCGCGCACCTGCCGGGCCAGGGTGACGGCCTCTTGCTGCCAGTCCAGCGCCGCCTCGGCTTTTTGAATTTTGTGCGCATAGCTGATGCCCGCTTCGGGTTGTTTGACCGGTTGCAGCGCACCTTCCTGTGCCAACTGCAGCGCTTGCACCATCAGGCGACCGCCCATCCCGGCGAGCACGTCGTGCAGGCTGCCTGTGGTGTCGATTTCGGTGATCGGCAGGGTTTCGGTCAGCAACATGTCGCCGGTGTCCAGTCCCGCGTCCATTTGCATGATGGTGATGCCGGTTTGCGCATCACCGGCCTGCACAGCGCGGTGAATGGGCGCCGCGCCGCGCCAGCGCGGCAGCAGGGAGGCGTGAATGTTGAAAGCACCCATGCGTGGCGCGTCCAGCACCCACTGCGGCAGGATCAAACCGTAGGCAGCCACAACACAAGCATCGGCTTGCACGGCGGCTATGGCCTCTTGCGCGGCGTGCGCGTCACCCTGAAACTTGCCGTCCTGGCGCAGGCTGCGTGGCTGGGCTACCGGTATCTGGTGGGTCAGCGCAAATTGTTTAACGGCAGATGCCTGCATTTTCAATCCGCGTCCCGCCGGGCGGTCCGGCTGGGTAAGCACCAGCACAATGGAAAAACCGCTGGCATGCAGTTGTTGCAGGGCAACACTGGCGAATTCGGGCGTGCCCGCGAAGATCAGTCGCACCAACTATTCCCGTTCGGGCGCGTTGACAAACTCCATCCCTGGGTGGGCACGTTGAACCCGGTTGGCGCTGTCCAGGTAAACCCAGAAAAACATGTCGCTGCCGTCGCTCCAGCGGTAAGTCAGGATGTCACCCGCCCAACTGCTCACGCGGTCCACCATGGCGGGCGGGCCAAATTCGCGCTCCACGTCGCCGCGACTCCATCGGCCGACCTCGATGCGCGAAAACTCGGCCAACGTGAGCACCTGCCGGGAAGACACGACGCGCCCTGCACTGTCGATGTCCACCATCACAGCTTGCTGGCCGCGCGGTTGCAGCGAGTACTGAAGGCGCTCACCGGGCTGGCCGTTGACCACGATGGGCACGCTGCGGCCAGGCGTACCCAATTGCGCGACGGCGGCTTGCCGTGTGGTGCCCGGTGCGACGTTGTAGCCTTGAAACGCGCCGGCACACCCCACCATCAGCAGCACAAATGCCAAGGCAAGCAACTTAATCACTTTGCGCCTCCCGCCTGGCCTTAACCATCTTGGTCTTGATGCGGTTGCGCTTGAGCGGCGACAGGTATTCCACAAACACCTTGCCCAGCAAATGGTCCATTTCATGCTGCATGCACACCGCCAACACATCCTGCGCCTCAATCGTGCGCTGCTGGCCAAGCTCGTCCATTGCGCGAACATGTACGGCCAGGGCGCGCTGCACGCCGTCATAGATGCCTGGCACCGACAGGCATCCTTCTTCGTTAAGTTTGGTTTCAGGGCTGGCCCAGACGATTTCCGGGTTGATCAACACCAACGGTTGGTCATGCTCCTGCGAGATGTCCATCACGATCAGCCGCTCATGCACGTCTACCTGGGTAGCCGCCAGGCCAATACCCTGGGCTGCGTACATGGTCTCCAACATGTCTGCAATCAGTTGCCTGATGCGTGCATCGACCGCTTGAACCGGGCGGGCCACGGTGTGCAGACGGGGATCGGGATAACAAAGGATGGAAAGTTGGGCCATATCGAATTTATAAATTGTCTCTATTTTCGCAAATATCCAGCGCACTGACGGCCCGGATGGGCAATAAACGTTGATCAATCAAGGGCTTGAGCGCAAAATCGTGCGTAATTTCTTAAGACTTTTAGGTGCTGTAACCTGAGCTTGCTACTTGAGTTTTGTGCCTTGATTTTGTAACTTGAGTTTCGTGAGGTGATTCGTTGAGCAATACCCGCCCCATCTCTCAAAAGGACGCTATGCATTCAGCCACGCAAAAACCAAAATACCTGTCCTTGTTTCGCGCGGGCTGCACTGTAGCCGCATTGGCAAGCCTTGCGTTTGCCATGAGCCCATCAAAAGCGCAAAACCTGCCCATCTCGCCCGCACAACGCGCCACGGCACAGCAAGTGGCCCAGGCGGGTGTGCCGGTGTCCGAGTTGGGGCCCAACGCGCCTGACACTTACACAGTCAAATCGCGTGACACCTTATGGGGCATTTCTGGCCTGTTCCTGAAAAGCCCGTGGCGCTGGCCCGAGCTGTGGGGCATGAACCTGCAGGAGATTCGCAATCCGCACCGTATTTATCCGGGCCAGCAGTTGGTGCTGGACAAATCCAATGGCCGCGCCACTTTGCGTGTGGGCACCGCATCCATCGACGGCCCGCCGACCGACACCATCAAGGTCTCGCCGCGTACCCGCATCCAGTCGCTCGCGGATGCCTCATTGCCCACCTTGCAAAACAACCTGATCGAGCCTTACTTGAATGAGGCGCTGATTGTTGATGAGCTGACCTTGCAGCAGGCGCCGCGCATCGTGGCGACGCAAGACCAGCGTGTGTTGCTGACGCGCGGAGACCGTGCCTACGTGCGCAGCAGCACGGGCGTGCCGCTCACCGACGAGCTTGGCAAACCCCTGGATTTCAGGGTGTTTCGCAACGCCACACCCCTGAAGGATCCCGTTACCAACGTCGTGCTCGGTTACGAGGCGCAGTACGCTGGCAAGGCGGCACTCATACGCGGCGAAAGCACGCAGGAAGTGCAGGGCAGCGACGGAAAGATTCGCACCACGCCGGTACCCGCCACGATCGACATCGTGGGTGCCAAGCAGGAAATGCGGGTGGGAGACCGTTTGTTACCCGAGCCACCGCGTCAGCTGGTCAGTTATGTGCCACGCGCACCGGACGCCAAAATTTCGGGCAGCATCGTGTCGGTTTATGGAGACGCGGTGACCAATGCCGCGCAAAGCCAGGTGGTGGTGATCAACCGCGGCGCAGCCGACGGACTGGAAAGCGGCCATGTGCTGGTCATCCTGAAAGACGGGCAACGCATTGTTGACAAAACCGAGCAGGGCAAGCTGGCGGACATCAAATTACCCAACGAACGCAACGGCTTGATGATGGTGTTTCGCACCTTCGACAAACTGTCCTATGCCTTGATCCTGGAAATCACCGACGGCGTCAAGGTCGGTGACCGCATCGCCAGTCCTCGCTGAACGCCTACCGACCCTGCACATCACGCCTGCTGGTGACTGCCCCGGTGTGGAATTCGGATGAACTGGCCGCCTGGTTGCGGCTGCTGCTGACACCCGGTATCGGCAACATCACTGCGCGCAGCCTCCTCAAAGCATTTGGTCCGCCCCAAGCCATTTTTGATCAGCCGGTCAGTGCACTGCGGCAATGTGTGAGCGCGGTGCAGGCAGCTGCACTACACAACGCGCCACTTGGCCTGCCTGAATTGCTGCTGTCCACAACGCAATGGCTCGCTAACCCGCAAACAGATAACGCAGACGCGCCACCGGTGCGCTGCCTGCTAACGCTGGCCGACGCGAACTACCCCGCAGCACTGCTGGAAATGGACGACCCGCCGCTGCTGCTGTACACGCTCGGTTCCGGGTCCCTGGGTGGCAAGCAGCCGCAACGCGCCATCGCCATAGTGGGCAGTCGCAACCCCACACCGCAGGGTCTGGCCAATGCCCAGGCGTTCGGAAAAAGCCTGGCGCAAGCAGGCCTGACGGTGGTCTCAGGTCTGGCGCTTGGCATCGACGGTGCAGCGCACGAAGGCGCGTTACAGGGCGCGGCAGACGGTCAGTTGGCAACCATTGCTGTAGTCGGCACGGGGCTGGACCGCGTCTACCCCAAGCAGCACCTGGCAATGGCGCGGCGCATTGCGCTGCAAGGTTTGCTCATCAGCGAGTATCCGTTGGGCACGCCGCCGTTATCCGCCAATTTCCCCAAGCGCAACCGCATCATTGCGGCGCTGAGTTCGGGCACGCTGGTGGTCGAGGCCGCACTCAAATCAGGATCGCTGATCACCGCGCGTCAGGCCCTGGAGCAAGGCAAAGAGGTGTTTGCAATTCCCGGCTCCATCCACACCACACAGGCACGCGGTTGCCACTGGTTGATACGCCAGGGTGCCAAACTGGTGGAGTCGGCGCAGGATGTGCTGGAAGAGTTGCACATACCCTCGTTAAGCGCTCCTGATTTAATAGCTGTTCGAGCAGATTTAATAAGGTCCACAGCCCAAAACGATCATAAAACGGGGCGCTTTGGCAACCTGTTGGCTGACCTCGGCTACGACCCCATCAGCCTGGACGCCTTGATGGCCCGCACGGGCCAGGATCCGGCAACGCTACAAGCTCATTTGTTGGAGCTGGAGCTGGATGGCCAAGTGGCCCGCATGCCCGGTGGCCAGTTTCAACGCATCGCTAGCGCTTGAGGTATTCAACCCTCACGCTTGCCACTGCGTATGCTGCGCTGCCCCAAAGCCAGGGTCGCAGCCCTGGCCATACCAGTGCGTGGGGTGCGTTTCACCTTGGGGCGGCCCGGCGGTGAAACAGGCTAGCCCAGCAAGCGTTCCGGGTTGGCTTCCAGTTTGGCCATCGCGTCACGGGTTGCGCGTACGGTGAGTAATTCTTCCTCGGCGGGAAGCAGCAGCCCGGCTTGCAGATACGCAGCCAGTCGACGCGCCTGAATCAGGAAGCTGCGGCCGTCGGTGGACGCAAACAGATGCAACTGCTTGCGGTCGCTGCGCCATGCATATTGAACCTGGATGACTTTTGCGTTGTGGTCCAGCGTGAACCAGTTGCCTTGTTGCAACTCGCCCGCCCAGGCCATCATGGCTGCGCTCGGGTTGGAGCCGCCGTCTGCCACCACCTCAATCATCGAGGCGTCAATGCCCAAAATCAGCTCAATGCTGTCCTGGTCCAGTGGCAAATCACCCGCCGGGTCGTCGCTGATGAAATCTTCCAGATTGGCCAGCCGGTTGGCCATGGCATCAATCTGGGCACGTGGCACAGCTTCGGTTTTGGACTGGAAGGCATCTGCCAGCACCTCACCAATCGATTTGATGTGTGCCTCCTGGGCAGGGGCTTGAACGCCCAGCAAGCTCATGCCCTGACGCAGCCGCTGCAACAAATTAGGCAGGTCTTGAATCACACGTGTGCGGTCGTCGCGGTTGGGTTTGGCACTCGCTGCCCACAGCAAATCTGTCGCGGACTTCTTGAGCATCAGGGTATCGGCATGTTGTGCGCCGTTTTTCACGGCGGCCACGGCCAGCACTTCGGCCCAGACTTTGAACAAAAACTCTCGCAACTCCTCGCGCACTGGCATGTCGTTGAGCATTTTGCGCATTTCAATGGTGTATTGAATCGCCATCGTCTCTTTTTGCTCAACTTGCTGCGCTACGCTGACCAGTCGCTGCGTGCTGCCTCTTTCTGTCAAAAATTTAGCCAGGAATTTTTGAAACTCGTCGTAAACCAGTTGGTAAACACGACGTCCCGTTTCCGGGTATTGCTCAATGACCTGCACCACGCGTTTGATCTCGGTCTCCAAAGCGCTGCCGTTGATGGCACTCGCATCAAAACCCATCACACACGAGCCCATGCGGTCAATCAGCTGGCGGGCAGGATGCTGCAAGGTGCCAAAAAACTCGGGTTCAGCCAGGGCGATGCGCAACACCGGCATTTGCAGCCGCGCAAACCATACGCGCACCGCAGCGGGAATACGCTCCTCGGCCAAGATGGCCTGAAACATCAAGGCCACGATTTCAATGGTGGCTTTTTCGCTGGCAGTCGATGCCTTCTTTTTCAGCTCGGCGCTGCGCTGACGCACCGCAATCACAGCATGCTCTACATTCCCCGAGTCATAACCCACCTGCGCGCCACCTTGCAGGCTGATGGCCGTTGTCGAACCGCCGCTGTGCTGGTGCTGCGTGACCTGGTGTTGGGTGACCTGATGCTGGGTCAGGGCAGCGGCCAGAGCGGGCGAGGGGCGGGTGGGCGCGGTCAAGCCGTCGAAGCCAGCAACCCGATCAGTCAACATGCGTTTGAGCTGGCCCAGAATGCCTTGGGCTCGCTGACGGGCGCGGCCCAGGGGCGTGCCCGCTGTGAGCATGCGGGTTTCTTCTTCGTGGTATGCGGCCGCTTGCGCACTCCCCCGGCTGGCCGCCGGGCTCATGTGCTGGGTGTTTCGGGACGTGCCGTAGCCCGCACGACCTGCGTTGTCCCGAACCAACCCTGCGCGCAGCATTTGCTCGGCAACGGCCATTGGACCCCGACTGCTGGCGTTGTAAGCCGACCCAGCGCCCGACGGCTGGCCGTGCTCGGCATTCGGGGGCAGCGTGCCAGCTGGTGCTGACGGTTTGGGCGGCACACCGCCGGCGCTGGAGCCGCCGCCAACTGCGCCAGGCGTGCGCTTGACCATGTTGCGCAGATCGACTTCGGGCATCACGCCCGCCTTGATCAGAATCTGGTTGACCTGCTGATAGCCTTCCAGCGTGCGTTTGACCACGTGTTGCTGGATGACGTCCTTTGCCAGTTCCCAGGCCAATGGCGGCAGTTGACTGGCAGCCCACTGGTCAATCAGCACCTGTGCCACCACTTCAGGGCGCAGCACATCGGTGATGGCCCACTCCTGCCCGCCCTCCAGTTCCTGCATGCGCAGCTTCAGGTCGTTGAGCTCCCAACTTGATTTATCTTGAATCACCTGGGCTAGTCGGGATGCAAGAATCTTTTTCTCCACGATGTCGTCGCCAATCAGGGACAGGCTGGACATTGAAAGCTGGGTACGGGCGCTTGCAGACGGTGAAATCAGCGCTCGCCGCAGCGCGGCAGGCGTCGCGCGAACCCATGCTCCCCGCTGCTTCTCATAAGCCATCAGCGCATCGCGCCGCTCGTGCATGTCTCGGGTGCTTGTGCCCTGGTCCATCGCTTCGGCTAGCCGGGTGCGAGTGGCGTCCGACAGCGGCACCATCATGCCTTCCAGATAAGCTACGAAATGCTCACGCACACGTGCAGCGAGCAATCCGCCTGCTGAACTTGATAACTCAGTCGACATAAATGAACTTATACCGTGGCACCAGCGTTCGGATCATTAGGGTCTTCATCTTTCCGTGCAGGGCCTGCTGTTTTCACAAGGTCCTCCCGCTTGATGCCCAGCCACATGGCAATAGCTGCTGCAACAAATACGGAGGAGTAGATGCCAAACAGGATACCGATGGTCAGTGCCAGTGCAAAGTAGTGCAAGGTAGGACCACCGAACAGCAGCATCGACAGCACCATGATTTGCGTGGAACCGTGGGTGATGATGGTGCGGCTGATAGTGGACGTGATGGCGTTGTCAATGATTTCCTGCGTGTTCATCTTCCGGTAACGGCGGAAGTTTTCACGAATCCGGTCAAAGATCACGACCGATTCGTTGACGGAGTAGCCCAGTACAGCCAGTACGGCGGCCAGCACCGCAAGGGAAAACTCCCATTGGAAAAACGCAAAAAACCCAAGAATGATGATCACGTCGTGCAGGTTGGCGACGATGGCCGCGACAGAAAACTTCCATTCAAAACGGAAGGCCAGATAAATCATGATGCCGATGATCACAAAGGCCAGCGCCTTCAGGCCGTCGACTGCCAATTCGTCACCCACCGATGGGCCTACGAACTCGCTGCGCCGCAAATTGACTTCAGGATGGGTCGTCTTCAGTGCGACCATCACGATCTCGCTCTGCTGCGCGGATGTCACGCCTTTTTGCACTGGCAAGCGAATGAGCACATCGCGCGCCGTACCAAAAGTTTGTACTTGCACATCGGTCAGACCCAGTCCTGCCACCGTGCCGCGTACCTTTTCCAGATCAGCCGCCTGGGTGTAGTTCACCTCCATCAGCGTGCCGCCCGTAAATTCGACTGACAAGTGCAAGCCGCGAGAAAACAAAAAGAAGACGGCGGCTGCGAATGTCAGAAATGACACCAGGTTGAACCACAGCGCATGCCGCATAAACGGAATGTCGCGTTTGATTTTGAAAAATTCCATGTTCTTTTCCTGTCAGTCGGCTTGGGCCAGGGCAGGTTGACCGTCTGGCCGCCATACCGTGCCAATTGACACGCTTTTGAGTTTCTTCTGGCGGCCGTACCACAGATTAACGATGCCCCGTGAGAAAAATACGGCTGAAAACATCGACGTCATGATGCCCAGGCAGTGCACCACTGCAAAGCCGCGCACCGCACCCGAGCCAAAGGCCAGCAAGGCCAAGCCGGCAATCAGCGTTGTGATGTTGGAATCCAGTATGGTGGCCCAAGCCCTGTCATACCCTGCGTGAATGGCGGTTTGTGGCGAAGCCCCGTTGCGCAATTCTTCGCGCACCCGTTCGTTGATCAGCACGTTGGCGTCAATCGCCATACCGAGCACAAGCGCAATGGCGGCCATGCCAGGCAAAGTGAGCGTGGCTTGCAACATCGACAAGACCGCCACCAACAGCAACAAATTAAAGCCCAGAGCGATACTGGAGATCAGACCAAACAGCATGTAGTACGCACACATGAAAACAGCCACTGCCAGAAAACCGTAGCTCACGCTGCGAAAGCCTTTGTCGATGTTTTCTGCACCCAGACTGGGGCCAATCACCCGCTCTTCAATGATTTCCATTGGCGCGGCCAGGGACCCGGCGCGCAGCAGCAGGGCCAGGTCATTGGCTTCGCTCACCGTCATGGAGCCTGAAATCTGGAAGCGGTTGCCAAGCTCGCTTTGAATCACCGGCGCTGTCAGCACCTCAGCTTTTTTCTTCTCGATCAACAAAATCGCCATTCGTTTTTTGATGTTTTCGCGGCTGGTATCGCGCATGATGCGGCCGCCCTTGGCGTCCACTGTCAAGTCCACCTTTGGCTGCTGCGTCTGCGAATCAAAGCCAGGCTGCGCATCCGACAGGCTGTCGCCCGTCAGGATGACCTGCTTTTTCACAATCACCGGGCGACCGTCGCGCTCCAGAAAGCGCTCGGAGCCGAACGGCACCGGGCCGCGGCCACTTTCAGCCTCCCGGCCCTCGCTGCTCTCGTCTACCAGGCGCATCTCCAGCGTGGCGGTTCGTCCAATGATGTCCTTGACCTTCGCAGGATCCTGAATACCAGGCAGTTGGATAACGATGCGATCCAGACCCTGTTGCTGAATCACGGGCTCCGCCACGCCCAACTCGTTGATACGGTTGTGCAGCGTAGTGATGTTCTGCTTGAGCGATTGCTCTTGCAGCAGGCGGGCCGACTCGGGCTTGATCGTGAGTTTCAAGCGGAAGTCTTCCTGGCCCGGCACCTCTACGGCTTGCAGATCAGCAAACTGGTCACCCAGCAGGTTGCGAATGGCGTTGCGTGTGGCGGCGTCTTTGGCGCGAACTTCAATGCTTTGCCCGTCAGTGCTCAGGCCGCCGTGGCGGATGTTTTTCTCGCGCAGCGCGCTGCGCAAATCGCCCTCAAACGTTCTGACCCGTTTGACCAGCGCTGCCGATAGGTCCACCTGCATCACGATATGCACGCCACCGCGCAAATCAAGGCCCAGATACATCGGAAACGCATGCAGGGCGGACAGCCATTTGGGCGATAGCGACACAAGGTTCAAGGCCACCACATAGCCAGCCTCGTCCTTGTTCGGTACCAACTCTTTCTCAATGGCGTCGCGTGCTTTGCTTTGCGTGTCAGGAGAGTCAAAGCGCGCCTTCACGCCGGTGCTGTCAACCGCCACAGTGACCGGTTTGATGTTCGCCGCAGCGAGGGCCTTCTCGATCCTCGAAACAGTTTCTTCATCAACTTTGACGTTGGACTTGATAGCAGAGACTTGCACCGCTGGTGCTTCGCCAAAAAAATTGGGCAGGGTGTACAGCGCCCCCACGATCAATGCAAAAACAATGACGGCGTATTTCCAGACAGGGTATCGATTCATAGTGAGCGCTTCAGCGAGTAATCCAGCGATAACGAAAAGGCTTTACTTGATCGTGCCTTTGGGCAGCACCTGAACCACGGCGCTACGTTGCACCTGCACCTCGACGGCGCCAGCGATTTCTACCGACACATACATATCGCCCATCTTGCTGACCTTGCCCAGCATGCCGCCGGAAGTGACGATTTCATCGCCTTTGGCCAGCGCATCGATCATGGAGCGGTGCTCTTTCTGGCGCTTCATTTGGGGGCGGATCATCACGAAGTACAGCACCACAAACATCAGTACCAGGGGCAACATGCTCATGAGTGACGATTGCATGCCACCTTCGGGGGCAGCAGCAGGGGCGGTTTGGGCGTAGGCGGAAGAAATCAGCACAAAAACTCCAGGCAGACGAAGCTGCTAACAGAACACAACAATAAGAATGCCTGTAGGCAGGGGCCTACGGCGAACAGCTGCGGATTGTATGCGTCGCATCGCCTGTCCCTGCATTTACATGAAGTGACACCCGGTCGTGAATTGCTATTATTTATATAGCTGCTTGAGCATATTCCATAGGGGCTGTAGGCACTTTTTACTTTAAGCGGCCTGCTTTTCGGGATTTTGCCCTGCTTGCCATTGCTGCACCAACTGTGCCCAGCGCTGGCGCGCCGCCACCAGATTGCGCTCCTTCACGTGGCCAAACCCGCGAATCTGGTCGGGAATCCGGGCAATGTCGATGGCGACAGCATGGTTATCAGCTGTCAAGCCCGCCAGCAGTGCCGTGATGCTGCTGCGGTACTCGCCAATCAGCGCCCGCTCGGTGCGGCGCTCCTGCGTTTTGCCAAACACGTCCAGCGCAGATCCGCGGAGCACTTTGAGCGGGGCCATCAGGCGGAAGGCCGTCAGCATCAACGGGCCAAACTTGGACTTTTGCAGTTCACCTTTGTCATTTTTCTTGGCCAGGAGCGGCGGGGCCAGGTGGTAGTTCAGCTTGTAGTCGCCTTCAAACATGGCGCTGATCTTGTCGTGAAAACTGCGATCGGTGTGAAGGCGGGCCACCTCATATTCGTCTTTGTAAGCCATTAACTTGAACAGATAGCGGGCCACCGACTCCGTCAGCGCCGTCTTGCCTAACGGCGCTTCGGCGGCACGCACCTGGCTGACAAAATCGCTGTACGTCTGCGCATAGGCTGCGTTTTGATAGGCCGTCAAAAACTCGACGCGGCGAGCAACCAGACTGTCCACCGTTTCGCGTTTCTTGAACTCGATCACCTGTGCGCCGGTGCCGCTGACCAGCCCACCAACCAGGGCTTGCACTGACGGCAAGTCGTGCGCCGCGCGGCGGCCCCAGGCAAACGCTGCCTTGTTCTGCTCAATCGCCACCGCATTGAGCTCCATGGCCCGCGTCAAAGATGCAAGGCCCAGCGGCACCCAACCTTTTTGCCAGGCATAGCCCAGCATCATGGGATTGGTGTAGATGCTGTCGCCCATCAGTTGGGTGGCGGCAGCATCGGCATCAAACAAGCCCACGGCGTCGGTACCCACTGCCAGCGCAATGGCGGCGGCGCAGGCATCGGCCGGGTTGCTCCAGTTGGGATTTTTCACAAACGCCGCCGTAGGCGTGCTGTGCGTGTTCAACGCCACGTGTGTGCGCCCCGCGCGCATGCGCAGCAGGGTTTCTTTACCCGCGGCCACCAGTGGGTCGCAGCCGATGATGAGGTCGGCCGCCGCCATGCTCACGCGGGTGGTGCGAATCGCATCAGCATCGTCGCCCATCAGCACATGGCTCCAGGTCGCACCGCCTTTTTGCGCCAGGCCGCCCGCGTCTTGCGTGACCACGCCTTTGCCTTCCAGGTGCGCCGCCACCCCCAGCAGCTGGCCGATGGTGATGACGCCGGTACCGCCCACACCCGCCACCACAATGCCCCAAACCATTTGCCCGGTGGTTTGCGGTATGACGGGGTCAGGCAGCTCGCCCAAACTGAACGGGGACGGTGCTTGTGCCTTGGTCTTCTTTTTCAGTTGCCCACCTTCCACAGTGACAAAACTGGGACAAAAGCCTTTGACGCAGCTGAAGTCTTTGTTACAGCTGCTCTGGTTGATGCTGCGTTTACGGCCAAATTCGGTTTCCAGCGGCTCAACGCTCAGGCAGTTGGACTGCACGCCGCAGTCGCCACATCCCTCGCACACCAGTTCGTTGATGACCACCCGCTTGGCCGGGTCGACCATCGTGCCGCGCTTTCGGCGGCGGCGCTTTTCGGTGGCGCAGGTCTGGTCGTAAATGATGGCGGTCGTGCCTTTGATTTCACGGAACTGTTTTTGAATCGCATCAAGCCCGTCGCGGTGATGGACTGTGACGCCTGCGGCGAGCGCCACGCCTTCATATTTCTCGGGTTCATCCGTCACCACTACGGTTTTGATAGCGCCTTCAGCAAGCAGACTCTGGGCAATCTGGACAACGGAGTGCCCCTCGGGTCTTTCACCCACCTGCTGGCCACCCGTCATGGCCACGGCATCGTTGTAGAGAATTTTGTAGGTGATGTTCACGCCCGCTGCAATGGCCTGGCGAATGGCCAGCAAGCCGCTGTGAAAGTAAGTGCCGTCTCCCAGGTTTGCAAAAATGTGCTGGTCGGTGGTGAACGGCTGCTGACCCACCCAGGGCACGCCCTCGCCGCCCATTTGGGTAAAGCCCACCGTGCTGCGGTCCATCCAGGTGGCCATGAAATGGCAACCAATACCGGCCATGGCACGCGAGCCTTCAGGTACTTTGGTGCTGGTGTTGTGCGGGCAGCCGGAGCAAAACCACGGCTGGCGGTCTGCGCCTTGCACGCCGCCCCCGCCCCCTAAAGTCAACGACTGCATCGACGTTTCCTTGGCTTGCAGGATGGCCAGTTGCGCGTCGATGCGCGCTGCCATATCGCCATCAACACCCAGCTTCTTCAAGCGCTGGGCGATGGCTTTGGCAATGATGGCGGGCGACAGGTCGGCGTTGGCACGCAGCAAGGTATTGGCGGTAGGGTTGGCCATAGACCATTCGCCGCCCTGGTAAATGTCTCCTTCTGCACCATCATTAAATTTGCCCAATACATTCGGCCGCACGTCGGCGCGCCAGTTGTACAGCTCTTCTTTCAGCTGGTATTCAATGACTTGGCGCTTTTCTTCCACCACGAGTATTTCGCGCAAACCAGTCGCAAATTCACGCGTGCCCTGCGCCTCGAGCGGCCACACCACGCCCACCTTGTGCAAGCGAATGCCAATCTGGCGGCAGGCGTCGTCGTCCAGTCCCAAATCGATCAACGCCTGACGGGTGTCGTTGTAGGCCTTGCCGCTGGCGATCAGGCCGAATCGATCGTTCTGGCCCTCCACCACGTTGTAGTTCAGGCGGTTGGCGCGGATGTAGGCCAGCGCGGCATACCACTTGTAGTCAAAAAGCCTCGCTTCCTGCTCCAGCGCATGGTCAGGCCAACGAATGTGCAGGCCGCCGGGCGGCATGGCGAAGTCGGTCGGGATTTTGATTTGCACCCGCTGCGCATCGATCATGGCCGTGGCGCTGGACTCGACGATTTCCTGAATCGTTTTCATGCCCGCCCACACGCCGGAAAAACGGCTCATCGCGAACGCGTGAATGCCCAGGTCCAGGATCTCTTGCACCGTGGCCGGGAAAAACACCGGCAGGCCGCAGGCTTTGAAGATGTGGTCGCTCTGATGGGCCGCGGTAGAGCTTTTAGACACATGGTCATCGCCTGCCACCGCGATCACGCCGCCCCATTCGGTCGTGCCTGCCATGTTGGCGTGTTTGAACACGTCAGAGCAGCGGTCTACGCCCGGGCCTTTGCCGTACCAGATTCCAAACACGCCGTCGTATTTATTGGTCCCTGGCGGCGAAAAGCCTAATTGCTGCGTGCCCCACAAAGCAGTAGCAGCCAACTCTTCATTTACGCCTGGCTGGAACACGATGTGCTGGGCCTTGAGATACTTGGCCGCCTTCCAGAGCGATTGGTCATAACCCCCCAGCGGCGAACCCCGGTAGCCACTAATGAAGCCCGCTGTGTTCTTGCCTTGCAGCGCATCGCGCTGGCGCTGCAACATGGGCAGCTTGACCAATGCCTGCACCCCGCTCATGAAAGCCCGCCCGTAGTCCAGGCTGTATTTGTCATCCAGCGTCACGGTTTCCAACGCTTTGCGGATGTGCTCGGGCAGAGGGGCATTCATGGTGGGCTCCGGTTGGGTGTCTGACTCTAGGCAGCAGCAAAGTGTAGGTCTGCGTTACCGGGCAATCATTGCTTTTGATGCTGATGTCTGCATTTCTAGGGAAAGCTTCTTGCTGTATCTACCCACTAAGCAGGCGCCTTGGCTGCGCCCCAAGCCCTTGCTGTTAACGAGACCCCGCCACCCACTTAGTTATGTGACCTATTCACAGGTTCGTCATATATGCGCTGAATGATGTGTGGCTTTTTGTTAATTTTTTGGAGCAACCCATGAGCGACCCCACGATGAACAACGCCATTACATTGGCTGACCCAGACGATCTGGAAAACAACACCAGCGGCAATCCGCACATGAATGATGTGCTGGCCGCACGCTTGCACCGCCGCCACGTTCTCAAAGGCGGCGTCGGTGCCATGACCATGGCAGGCTTGGGCTCCTTGGGCCTGGCCGCTTGCGGCGGCAATGACGATCCAGTACCTGCTCCAGTTGCGGCTGCACCGGCACCCACCTTTGAAGGTCTGCTGAAATTCAAAGCCGTCGACAAGACGATTTCGGACCGTTTGGTCGTCGCTGAAGGCTACACCGCCACCGTCGTCTATGCCTTGGGCGACTCCATCAGCGCATCGGTTTCCGACTACAAAAACGACGGCACCGATGACAACTTCGCCCGTCGCGCAGGCGATCACCACGACGGTATCCATTATTTTGGCTTGAGCGCCACCGGCGCCCCCAGCAATACGGCCAACGACCGCGGCCTGCTGGTGATGAACCACGAAAACATCTCCGGCACGGTGCAGTTCATGCACGCCAACGGCCAGACCAACAATCCACTTGACTCAGCAGGTCGACCCGTACGCCCGCTGCCTGCTGGTACCGGCCCACGCCCTGAGGCCGAAGTAATCAAGGAAATCGAAGCCCACGGCGTATCCGTGGTCGAGATGGCGAAGTCCACAGCCGGTTTCGGCTACGTCAAAGCGTCCCCGCTCAACCGCCGTGTCACCGCGTCCACCTTGATGGACCTGAATGGCCCAGCACGTGGCACCAACTTCGCTAAAACGCGCTTCTCGCCTGCTGGTACGCAAACCCGTGGCACCGTGAACAACTGCGGTAACGGTTACACCCCTTGGGGCACTTACCTGGCCGCAGAAGAAAACTGGGCTGGTTATTTCGTACGCGGCGCTGATGCTGCAGTGCGCACCCAGAAGGACAACTCAGCTCAGCTGCGCAACGGTATCCGCCCATCTTCGGAAGGCTTCGCCCACAACCGTTGGGCCACCGCAGTCCCAGCCGATGCCACTAGCACGATGTTCAGCCGCTGGGACATGACTGCAGTGGCAACCAACCCGGCTGATGGCACAGGCGACTTCCGCAACGCGGCCAACACCTTTGGCTATGTGGTTGAAATCGATCCGTACGACGCGGCCTCCACCCCCATCAAGCGCACCGCCCTGGGCCGCCGCGCCAACGAAGGTGCGTGGCCTAGCAACCCAACGGTAAACCAGCCACTGGCTTTCTACATGGGCTGCGATTCGCGCGGTGAGTACATCTACAAGTTTGTGTCCAAAAAACTGTGGGTTGCCGCAGATGCTACCCGCGCCGACCGCCTGCGCGTGGGCAACGAGTACATGGACGAAGGCACGATTTATGCTGCCCGTTTCAATGCCAATGGCACTGGTACGTGGGTCAAACTTGACTTGTCCAACCCCGACGTGGCAGCTGGCGTGCCCGTGAGCACACTCAACCCGGAAGGCTACAAGTTCGACAACCTGGCCGACATTTGTGTGAACACCCGCCTGGCTGCTGACGCTGCCAAGGCCACCCGCATGGACCGGCCCGAGTGGACCGCTGTGGCACCCAACGGTGAGATTTACATCACCTGCACCGAGAACCCCGATCGCGGCAACACGGCTACGACGTCGATTTCAGGAAACAACTTCAACAACCCCGATGTAGACCCAGCCAACCCACGCTACTGGGTGGACGGCAAGGGCATCACCACGCAGAACCCAGCGGTTGTTCCTGCTCAGCGCGGCAACGTGAACGGCCACATCGTGCGCATCAAGGAAACTGGCAACACCGCAGCCGCTGAAACTTTTGCTTGGGACATTTTCCTGTTCGGTGCACAAGCCAATGCCGATACGGGTGGCGACAACGTGAACTGGCAGCAAAACGTGAACCTGTCGGGCCTGAGCCCGTTGAACGACCTGTCCAAGCCTGACGGCATCTGGTTCTCCAAGTCCACCGGCATTTTGTGGATTGAGACGGACGACAACACGTTTACCGATCAGTCCAACGCGATGCTGCTGGCTGCGATCCCGGGCACGCAAGGCGACGGTGGTCAAGTCACCGTGGTCAACAAGATCAACGGTAGCCCCAACCAGACCGTGACCACCGACAAAACCGTGACCACGTTTGCCGGCAAGAAAATGACCGACACCACCTTCAAGCGCTTTATGGTGGCGCCATTGGGTGCCGAGATCACGGGTGTGGCCGAGTCCCCTGACGGCACCGTGATGTTTGTGAACATTCAGCACCCTGGTGAGAACACAACCGGCACCGGCTTCGCAGCCCGCACGTTCGAGAGCAACTGGCCCGGTAACGGTGCTGGCTTGACCGCTGCGTACGGCCCCGGCGGCGCAACCGCCCGCCCACGCTCGGCCACCGTGATGATTACCAAAATCGGTGGCGGCAAGATTGGTTTGTAATCTGGTTTGACATGCAGGCGGGTCGCCGCCTTCTTCAGACTCAAAAGCCCGGTCAAGCCGGGCTTTTTTACGTCTGAACTATTTAATTTTGCTACATTATTAATAGCTGCTTGAGCAATAAATACATGGGCTTCAGCCTATTTAGGCCATAAAACCCACATCTGCAGCGGCTGCTTGAGCCGACCCGCCAACTCACCCGCCTGCAGCCCGGAACCCGCGTAGTAGTCGGCCCGCACGGCACCGGTGATGGCACTGCCGGTGTCTTGTGCCAGCACCAGGCGCTGCAGGTTGGCTGTAGGCCCGCTGGTGGCCAGCCACACGGGCGTGCCGTACGGAATGCTGCCAGGGTCGACTGCAATCGAGCGGCCCGCGGTCAGGGGCACGCCTTGGGCGCCGCGTGGGCCCAGGGCGTTGTCCTGCTCGGCAATCGGCTCTTCGCGGAAAAATACCATGCGCGGGTTGACCCACAGCATTTCATTGACGCGCTGCGGGTTTTGCACTGTCCAGGCCTTGATGCCGGGCCAGGTGGCGTCGCGCACCAGGCCTTGTTGCAAGAGCCAGGTTCCCACGCTGCGGTACGGCTGGTCGTTGGTGGCGGCAAAGGCCACGCGCACCAGGCGGGTGGATCCGTCGGGCTCGGCAATGCGCAGGCGGCCCGAGCCCTGAATTTGCAGCACCAGCGCGTCCAGCGGGTCGGTCAACCAGGCAATTTCGCGGCCCCGCAGCGCAGCTTGGGCTTCAGGCAGGGTGTCGATTTCCTGGCGGGTGTACCAGGGCCTGCGCTGGGCCAGATTGACCGGCGAGCGGTACAGCGGTGCCGCGTGCGTGACGCTGCGCTGGCGGCTGGCATCCAGCACCGGCTCGTAGTAGCTGGTAAGCAAGCCCTCGGTGGTACCGACCAGTGGCTCCACCCGGTAAGGCTGCAGTCGCTGCGTCATCCAGGCGCGTTTTTCGCCATCAGAAGCGATGCTGAGTTGGCGAATTTGCCCGCACAGCGGTGCAAACGTGGGGCCCGGGCGCTGGCAACTTTTCAGCCAGGCGTTCCACGCCTCAAACAATTCGTCGCTGCCAAAACCCGGCAACTGGCTCCAGCGCACCGGCACCCAGCGGCTTTTGGCCTGGGTGATGGACGCGGGCAGCGGCCCGGTGTCTTCCGGACCGTCGTACGGCGCGCTGGGGCGGGGGGCGGGGGTCACAGGGGCGGGGCGGCTGGACGCCGATGCATCCGGCGCACGCTCAGGTACCCCGCGCGTCGCGCTGCCGCAAGCACTGAGCATTCCTACAATCGCGCCACTGCATATGAAATGCACCAGGAGTTGTTTCATGGGTTGGTTGTTGCTGGAAGCCTTGCTGGCGCTGTTGATTTTCGTTGGCATTGTGTGGTGGACCATGTTTTCGGGCCGTCGCAAGGGCGAGCTGCCACCGGCCGACGATGCGATCGACTCTAAGCCAAAAGAGCCCCCAACCCAATAGGAACTTGCTCAAGCAGCTATCAATTTGATACTGCTACAGCTTTCAATAGCCGTTCGTGGCGTGGGTTTTTTTGCCGAATGTGAACTGGGCGGTATACATTGATACCGCCAGGAATCCAGGCGACCAACCCAGGTTTACACCATGAACACTCAGCCCCCCACTTTCTCTGCAGCACGCGCCACCGTGGCGGGCTCGTTTGCCCTTGCCTTGTGTGCAAGCGCGATGGCACAGCAGCCCCCAGCGACATCCGCCACCGCGCCACCGCTGTGGGAAGTGGGTGGTTTCGCTTTGGGTGTGTCGCAGCAGGCCTACCCCGGCTCCGACCAGCAGGTCAAGCGCGCGCTGGCGTTGCCTTACTTCATCTACCGGGGTGAGTTCTTTCGGGCTGATCGTGGCACCGTGGGCCTGCGCGCCTTCAAAACGCCTGAATTTGAACTGGACATTGGCCTGGCCGGTGCGTTTGGCTCCAACGTCGACCAACTCGAAGCCCGCCGCGGCATGCGCAAGTTGGGCAATTTGGTGGAACTGGGGCCCCGCTTGAAGTGGAACCTGGGCGATGCACCGGCAGGCGGGCGCTGGCGTGCCGAATTTCCGCTGCGCGCGGTGTTTGATCTGAGTGACAAGGCCGCGCACCGGGGCTTGAGTTTTGAGCCCGAACTGGTGTTTGAAGGCAAACCGCTGAATGGCTGGCGCTACAACGCCAGCGTCAGCGCCATCGTGGCAGACCGCAAATTGGCCCGCACCTTTTATGAAGTGACACCCGCCGAGGCAACCGCCCAACGCGCCGCCTACTCGGCCAGCAGCGGCCTGGTGGCCTGGCGCCTGTCCACATCGGTGTCACGCAGCCTCAGCCCGGACTGGCGATTGTTTGGTTTCGCCCGCCTGGACACCGTGGCAGGCGCGGCTAATGAAGCCAGCCCGCTGGTGCGGCAGAAAACCGGCGCTTCAGTGGGCGTAGGCCTGACCTACACCTGGCTGCGCTCCGAGCAACGTGCCCGTGATTGATCATGGTGCGCTCGTAGGAAGTGATTCCACTCCTGATTTCATAGCTGCTTGAGCAGTATTCACAAGGGCTATGGGCTGTTTTGGCTCATATTTGAAGAGATCGCCCGGTCAAACCACATTGCTGCCGATCAGATTCGCCAACTCCACCGCCGACTTGACCTGCATTTTCTCAAACACCCTGGACCGGTGCACTTCCACCGTGCGCACGCTGATCGTCAGCGCGTCGGCAATCAGTTTGTTGGGCAAGCCGGCCACCACGCGTTGCAGCACCTCACGCTCGCGCTCAGTCAACTCGGCCAAGCGGGTCTGGACGGTAAGGGTGGCCGATTGCGTCGTCAGGTGGTCGCGTGACTGGGTCAGTGCCTGCTCAATGCGGTCAACCAGCGCGTTATCAGAAAACGGCTTCTCGCAAAAATCAAATGCGCCCCGTTTAACGGCGTCCACTGCGGTGGGCACATCGGCATGGCCGGTGAGAAAAATGACGGGCAGGCGCTGCGTCAAGCCGCGCGCCACCAGCGTGTCGAACAGGCTCAGGCCGCTGGTACCGGGCATGCGTACGTCCAGCAGAAGACAGCAGGGTTGCTTGGGAAACGGCTTGTCGAGCACGGTGCTTTCAAACGCGGCTGCACGGTCAAAACACACGCTGGGAAGATACCGCGAGCGCAACAACCAGGCCAATGCGTCGCGGACGCTGGCGTCATCGTCCACTATAAATACGGTAGCGTCTTGAGCAGGTTGCATAAGGGCTGGACTGTTGTTTCGTATCTATTGGGGAACCCGATGACAGATGACTTGGCCTTCGGCCTTTGATGACCAAATGACTGCTGGCCTATCCAGGCTGATGTCATTCGTCATCCGGGCTGCACAGCAGCCAAGTCATCAGTCATCTGGGCAAGCAGCCGGCAGCGTAAAGGTAAAAATCGTACCGCGTGGCAACGAATCCTCAAACCCGAGGAATCCCCCGTGCTGCTCAATCACCGTGCGGCACAGGCTCAGGCCCAGTCCCATGCCCTCCGGCTTGGTCGTGAAAAACGGGGTGTACAGCTGCTGCGCCACTTCAGGCGAAATGCCAGGACCTGCGTCTGCCACTTCAAAGGCCAGCCATCGCTGCGCCGTCACGCTGCTGGCGCTGGCCACCGGGCGCACGCGCAGGTGAAGCTCGCGGGGCACCGCATCTGCCGCCGCATCGGCCATCGCCTGCATGCCATTGCGTGCCAGATTCAACAGCACTTGCTCCACCATGGAGCGGTCGCACAGCACGCAGGGCAGTTGCTCATCGATCTCCTCCACGATGACCTGCACATCCAGCTTGCGTGCCTGCAGTTGAATAAGGGGCATCACCGCGTCGAGCAGGGCCTGCGCGGACACAGCTTCGCGGCGTGCCTCACGCCTGCGCACCATGTCGCGCACGCTTTGAATGACTTTGCCCGCGCGCTGGGCCTGTTGCGCAATGCGCTGCAAAGCGGTGCGCAGCATCTCAAAATAATGGTGATCTGACCCCAATTGTTTTGGCTGCTTTGACTGCTCGTCCATCAGGTTCAACGAGCCCGAGGCGTAGCTGGCAATAGCGGCCAGGGGCTGGTTCAGCTCGTGGCTGAGCAGCGAGGCCATTTCTCCCACGGTGGCCAGGCGGGCGGTGGCTTGCAGCCGCTCCTGGCTGGCGCGTTGCAGCTCTTGCACCCGGCGTTGCTCGCTGATGTCGACAAACGCGCTCATCCAGCCTGTTTGCAGACCCTGGGCATTGATCAGCGGGGCTTCGATGATGAGCACCGGAAACCGTGAGCCGTCTTTGCGCATGAACACCGACTCAAAACCCTCACGCGGCGGCACATGCTGGCCCGACAGGCGCACCGCCTGCCGCTTTTGATATTCGTCAGTCAGCTCGGGTGGCCAGTAAGGTGCGGCAATAGTCTGGCCTTGCAGCTCCTGGAGCGAAAAGCCCACCATGTCGCAAAACGCCGGGTTCACATAGGTGATGCGGCCTTTCAGATCACGCGCCCGCAGACCGGTGACCAGCGAGTCTTCCATGGCCTTGCGAAAGGCCAGGGCGTCAGCCAGGTCGTGCTCGGCGCGCAGGCGACGGCGGGCGTCTTTGGCTAGCAGTGCGAGCACCGCCACCAGGGCCATCGACATGGTGGTGACCAGGGCGGTGAGCACATTGGGGAACAGGTCGGGCGCCGTTCGCCAGCTGTCCAGTCGCAGCACGAGCGTGTTGCCAGGCAAGTCCAGCAATTGCTGCGCGGTGAACATCCGGCTGGCCCGGCGTGCCGTGCCATGCAGGGCCAGTCGCGTGCCATCGGGCTCGATGAACGAGACTTCGTGGTTACGCGCCAGCTGGTGGCCCACCCGCTCGGCCAGCACGTCGGGCAGCGAATAGGTTGCCACCAAGTAGCCCAGCAATTGCCCGGCTTCAATTTTGGGCAGGCACAACTCCATGGCTTCCACACCCACGCCGTCGTTTTGCGGCAAAAAGTAACTCGCGGAATAGGCCGGGCCGCTGACGCGCCTGGCATAGGCGCAGGCCAGCGCAACCTCGGCCTGCGCGTTGCTGCGCCCCAGACGCGCAAAGGCTGGCGGACGGTACGGCGAGTCGGCATGAACCAGCGGCACCAGCGCAGTGTCGCGCCACTCCAGTCGCAGCCACTCCCGCTGGTTGCGCAACAACGCATCGGCGGCAAGCACCCAGGTGCTGGTGGAGGCGCCGCTTTTCAGACGCTCGGAGACCTGCAGGGCTTGTAGCGACTGCACATTGCGGGTGAACGCCGAGCGCACGTCGCTGGTAGCACCCGCCGCCTCCCGCTCCAGCCGCTCCTGCACCTGACTGGCTTCGTACCGCCCCGCCAGCCACACCAGCGTAGCCAGCAGTGCCACCACCAAGCCCAGCAGCGCCACCCACAACAAACTGCGCCGCCAACTGCCAATCACACGGGCGAGCACGTCAGGTCACGCCGATCACCCGGTGCATTAGCGCCGGAAGTTGCTGGCGGCGCTGCACCACCTGCAGCACATCCAGTTCGACCAGCACCAACCCCGGCCCGTTGGCCTGCTGGGCAAGCACCTTGCCCCAGGGGTCCACTATCAGGCTGTGGCCCCAGGTGCGCCTGCCGTTCTCGTGTTGACCGCCTTGAGCGGGGGCGGCGACAAAACACAGGTTTTCGACCGCGCGGGCGCGCAACAACAACTCCCAATGCGCCTGCCCGGTGGTGTGGGTAAAGGCACTGGGCACGAGCAGCAGGTCGGCGCCGTCGCGGGCGTAAGCCCGGTACAGCTCGGGAAAGCGCAGGTCGTAGCACACGCTCAACGCTACCCGCCAGGTGTAGCCGCTGCGCGCGGGCAGGTCAAAGCAGGCGGGCGCGTGCCCGGCCTGCAGCACCCGCGACTCGTCGTAGCGTTCCGTGCCATTGTCAAAACGAAACAGGTGCATCTTGTCGTAGCGGGCCACGCATTGACCGGTGGGCGAGAACACCAAACAACTGTTGAACACGCGCTGGCCCTCTACGCCGGGCACATCGCCGGGTACATCGCCGGGCACACCCTTGGGCACCTGAAGCGGCAAGGTGCCGCCCACCACCCACAGGCCCAACTGTCGCGCCGCGGTTGCCAGCATGGCCTGAATCGGGCCTTGTCCCATGCTCTCCTGAATCGCCAGCTTGTCGGTATCCCGCTCGCCCAGCAAACAAAAATACTCGGGCAACACTGCCAGCTCCGCGCCCTGCGCGGCAGCTTGTTCGAGCAAGGCACGGGCATCAACCAGATTACGGGCCAGGTCAGTGCCCGAGACCATTTGAATGGCGGCCACTTTCATCGCGCGGGCTCCGGTGTGGGGCTGGGTGTACTTGCGGGGGCAGCCGGGGCCGCTTTGCGGTCGGCGCGTTCCACTTTCGGGTCTGCCCAGCTGCCACTGATCTGAAACTCTTGTGTAGCCGCTTGAATAAGGGGTCGGCGCAAAAACAGCTGCGCCAGAAAGCTGGTAATGCCAATAGCGGGGTTGATGACCGCGGCCACCAGCGATGCAGTGCCCGCGTCAATTTCTGGCACCACCAGCACCTTGATGTCCTGCGTCTCGCGCGCAATGTCGGCCTTGCCATCCATGAGCACTGCAGCGTTCACACCCTTCATCTGCAGGTTGTTGGTGGCCGCTATGCCTTGTTCAATGGTTACATCCCCGCGCACAAAATCAAAACTGAAGCCCTGGCTGAACACATCGCGGAAATCCAGCGTCAAGCGCCGCGGCAGCGACTGCAGGCTCAGCACGCCCAGCAACTTTGCAATGCCAGGGTCGGCCTTGAGAAACTGACCGGCTTCCAGGTTGATGTTGAAGTAGCCATTCAAGCTGGCGTTGTCCAGTGTGGTGGGCGAGCCCAGCCACGACACTTGGCCTTCCATGCGGCCTTTGCCGCCACGCACCACATCTTTCATGCCAAAACGGTTGAGCAATTTGCCCGAGTCGGCAATGTCCAGCTTGAAACTCATCACGGTGCGGCGCTGTTCCGTGCTTGCGCGTGCAAGCGGTCGCGTGCCCGGTGCGCTGCCTGGTGGCGTAGCTGTCGGACCCACCGCGGCCCAGTTGCCAGTGGCCGTGAAGCTAGCCTCGGGCATGGTCAGATTGAGCTTGCGCAAACGCCATTCCCGCACGCCCCCCTCGCGCGCCACAGCACCCGCGCCGCGGTTGACTGCGTCGATTTCCAGACGGCCCAGCTTTTTGCCTCGCAACTCCAGGTCGTCCACTACCACATCGAGTGCAGGCAGGTTGGCCGGTTGCTCGTCCAGCAGCGCATCCAGCTCGCGCTCGTTGGTCTGCGTCAACTGCAGCCGCGACAGACGCGCGTACAAACCGCCAGCACCACCGCCCGCGCTTTGCCGGTACTCCACATAGCCGTTCAGTTGCGTGGCGTCCAGGTTGGCTCGCCAGATCAAGCCCTGCCGCGAGCCGCCGATCACCAGATTGTTCAGTGTGCGGCCCTCAAAACTGAGTTCGCGTGCGCGCAGCGCGATGTTGGTGGGCAGATAGCTTTGGGTGGCTGATGCACTGGCGCGTGCTGCGCTGGCCGTGAGTGGTGGGCTGGGTGGGATGGCTGTTGCCGTGCTGGCTGCAGTGGTTCCGCCAGCACCTGTGCCCTCGGCCGATATTTGGTCGAAAAGTGCTTCCCATGCGTCGATGTTCACGGTGGTCAGGTTGATGTTGGCGGTCACACCCTGCTCGGGCGTGGGCGCGGCTTCGTTGTCAGCCAGCCCCACGCCCAGCGAGCCGCGCAGCACCCGGGGCTGTGGCCCGGACACATCGCGTACGAAGCGCACCGCCGCCAGACGGCCCAGTTCCACCAGCAGCACATCGTGTTGCGCACCGGCGGGTGCGTCGCGCACCATGGTGTTTTCAAAGCGCAAGGGCAGCTGCGCATCAGCCGCTTTGTTAAACGGCGCAGGCAGGCCCAGGGCCATGCCCTGCAAAGTGCTGGTGACCAGAATTTCGGGTGCGCCCTGGAAGAAACCCAGCGTGGCGTTGTACGTGGTGCTGCCCACTGCCGTGCTGGCCAAGCGGGACGCGATGCCCAGCTGCGGCGTTTGCCGCAACCCCGCCGCAGTGGTGGTGCCCTGCGCCTTGAACACCGTTGTTGGCGTGGCACCCGGCGTGCCAGGGCGCATGCCACCTTCCAGCCGCGCCTGCCCGCCGAGCAAGCCTGCCTGCACACCCACCAGCGCAAATCCGCTTTCAGTAAACACCACCTGGCCTTGCGCCTTTTGCAAAGGCGGGCTGCCGGGCGTGATGTGCAAGTCGTTGCCCGCCAGCGTGGCCGTGCCCGATATCCTGGCGCGGTCAATGTTGGTGACCGGCAGGTTCAGGCGAATCCGAAAGTCCGCTGGTCCACTGCCCTTGGCCTGGGCCAGGGCATCACCCATCATGGCCGAGAGCGGGGAGGTGTTGACCACCCGCAGCGCTTCGTCCAGCGAGCCGCGAATGTCGCCAGACACCAGCACGGTGGTGGGGCCATGCAGGTCGGGTATCTGGGCCTCGGCGCGCACCAGTTGCAGCCCCTGCGCAGCACCCACACCGGCGCTGAAGACACCGGTTGCGCCCGTCACCCGCAGGCTGTTGTGGTCAAAACTCATCTGTCCATTGAGCTGGGTCAACACGGGCCAGGGCGCTGCGCCTTTGGCAGCCACACTGGGTGGAGCAAAGGCAAAGGTAGCGTTTTTCACGTTGCCCGAGATCAGAAATTCGCCAGGCAGGCTGTCTTTGGATGCAATGGTGGTGGCATCGCCCTTCACCCGGAATTTCACGTCGGTGACAGTACCGGCCACCACCGAATCGCGCACGTACTCGCGCGTGTTTTGCCGCATGGTCAGTGGCAGGTAGCGGAAAATGCGTGCGCCGTCGGCGCGGCTGATGCTGCCTTTGATGTCGACCACGCCCGGAAAACGGCTGCGTGATGCCGCTTTGGCTGGATCGCTGGTCTGCCAGCTGGCTTCCAGCTGGCCCTGCGCGTCGGCGTTGGCAAAGCGCAGGTTGGTCAGGCTGGCCGACAGTTTGTCGCCCCCGGCTTGCGCGCGGATGTCCCATTTCAAGTCGCCGCTCAGCAGGTCCAGCGGCAACACCGGTTCTGCAAACACGCCCGGCAAGTTCAGCGCACCGTTTTGTAGCGCCAGCTTGGCCTGACCGCCCGCCTGGCTGAAGTCAAAGTCCACCCGTGCGCCGCGCACGCCAGGGCTCCCGATCGCTGCCTGCGCGGCCACCTGGAATTGCGACACGCGGCCCTTGGCCTGATAGGCCAGCGGCTGGTCCAGTGGCCCACGCCAGGTCGCCTGGAGGCTATCCACCACGCCTTGCGGCGCATAGGCAGCCAAGGCTGCATGGGTGCTGGAGCCCAATGGCAAGCGGCTGGCAATCTGGCTCAAGGCCGCCAGATCCAGGTTGTCCGCCTGCAATTGGCCTTGTTCGCTCTGGTTTCTGGCTTGGGTATGCCGCAGCCGGGCGTTGCCGCCTGGCCAACGCACGCCACCGGTGGTTTGAAAGGCCAGGCCCTGCGTTTTCACCTCATAGCCGTCTGTGATTTTTTCTCCCGCCAAGCGCCCGCTCAAGGTATCCAGCAGCAACGGCTCCAGGCGCGGGCCGAGGGTGGCACGCACAGCTTGCAACGACAGATCAGCAGTGGCACCGCTGATGCTGCCGCGCTGCACCTGGGCCCAGACCCGCGCGCGACCTACGCCTTGCTTGATATCCACGCCCAGGTCGGCGTATTGACGCAGTGTCGACACGTCGATGCGAGGCAAGTCGGCATACAACTGCCCCTCCCACTCTTTCCAGCGCCCGTTCTGCAATGAAAGGCGTGGCTGGCGGAAGATTCCGCGCAGGCTGAAGCGCTCGCCCCAACTGTCCGGCGGGCTCGCGTCCATCCGTGCAGCGTGGGTACGGCCGCTATTGCGGATCACCAGATCCACCTGGCCCAGCGCCAGCGGCGGCGCGCCGCGTTGTTCGTCGGTCCAGCGCACGGTGCCGCCGCGCACCACCAGTTCGGTCTGGGAGAAAAGCCAGTCCAGCGTGGCGTCGTTGTCTTGTGGCGTTGCACTGCCTGACAGCGCCAGCCCCGCAATGAGCAACTGGCCGCTCGCCGTGCGCCGGATGTCCAGCTCGGGCTGGTCAATCAACAGCTGCTCAAAACCCAGATTCCACAGTGAACGGGGAGACACCGCTGCGGCCACGCGAGCCAATGTCAGGGCTGGTAGACCCTGCGGGTCCAGCAACACCACATCGGTCAGTTCAAACGATGGAACCAAACCCGAGGACACCGCGGTAATGCGGCCGATGCGCACCGGAACCCCCAAAGCCTTTGTGGCTTGGCTTTCCAGCAGCGGCCTCAGGCGCTCGATTCCCGGCACAATGACCCAATTCAGGACAGCCCAGGTGGTGCCAAACAGCAGTATGGAGATCAACACCAGCCGCCAAACAAGCTGGGTCACCAGGCTGTAGGCTTTCAAGGTGCGTGAAGGGGTAGGCGGCTGGGACGCTGGATTCATTGGTTAGGAGACTTGGAGAATTATGACCCGCAGCGCTGAAGCCGACCAACCCCTACACGGCTCCAAACACCCCCGCTTTGCCCAGCGCTTGCGCCGCCGTTACACCTCATATTTGCCCTTGCTGGCCGACGGCCCCCTGACCCCTGACAGTTTTGCCACCACACTGCAGGCACTGGTTTCCACCGGGCTGGCAACCTCTGCCGCGCTGCGGGTGCTGCGTCAACTGGTGATGCTGCGACTGATAGAGCTGGATTGCGACCCTGGCGACGACGTTCAACCCAACGCTGACCTATTACCTCTGGATACGGTTGTTCACGCGGTCACGCACTTGGCCGAGTTTGCGCTGGACGTCGCGTGCCGGGAAGCGCAATCGCAGCTGGACGCTCTGCATGGTATGCCCTGTGGCCCAGACGGCCAGCGCGCGCATTTCTGGGTCGTGGGCATGGGCAAGCTGGGTGCCCGCGAGCTGAATGTGTCCAGCGACATCGACCTGATTTATGTGTACGACCATGATGGGCAGACGACCGGCATTGCGGCGGGCAAGCTGCAAGTCACCGGCCAGTTATCCAACCACGAATACTTTGGCAAATTTGCCAAATTGATTTACAGCTTGATTGGCGAGACCACCGAGCACGGCTTTGTGTTTCGGGTCGATCTGGCACTGCGCCCCAACGGCAACAGCGGTCCCGCCGCTGTCTCGCTGGATGCTTTGCAGGAGTATTTTGTGGTGCAGGGCCGCGAATGGGAACGCTTTGCGTGGTTGAAAAGCCGTGTGGTGGCGCCCCAACGTTCGATTGCTGCCGGCTCGGCCATGCGCACAGCGGTGCTGCCTTTTGTGTTTCGCAACTACCTGGACTACAACGTATTTGACGCCTTGCGTGTGCTGCACCGACAAATTCGGGAACAGGCCGCACGCCGCAGCGCCGGGCGGCCCGACCGCGCCAACGACGTGAAGCTGTCACGCGGCGGCATACGCGAAATTGAATTTACTGTGCAACTGCTGCAAGTGGTGCGCGGCGGCCAGTTCCCCGAGCTGCGCACCCGACCGACCGTGGCTGCGCTGCAGCGCCTGGCCCATGCTGGTTTGATGTCACCCGACACCGCACAAGCCCTGAGGCGTGCCTACGAGTTTTTGCGCCGCGTGGAGCACCGCATCCAGTACCTGGACGATCAGCAAACACACGCCCTGCCCACTGATGATGCCGACCTGGCCTGGATCGCGCAGACTCTGGGCTACGCCAACTGCTGCCCGTTTTTAAGCGACCTGGATGCCCACCGCGAACGCGTGGCCCATGAGTTTGACGCCTTGTTGGGCAACGCCAGACCCGATTGCGCGGGTGGGCGTTGCGGCGGCCCCAAGGCCCCGCCAGCGGCCGCGCTGGCACTGCAAGACGTACTGACCCAACTGCCCGCTACGTTTCGCGAGCGCATGGCGCAATGGCAAGACCACCCACGTGTGTCGGCGTTGCGTGACGACGCGCGCGCCCGCCTGGCTTTGCTGGTGCAGCGCACCGGGCTGTGGCTGCAAACCGGGCCTGATGAGGCGCAAACCCAGCGCCTGCAAGCCACCTTGCGATGGGCCGACTGGATGGAAGCCCTGATGCGCCGGGACAGCTATCTGGCGCTGCTGGTCGAGCGCCCGGTGGTGCACCAGCGCCTGCTGCGCACACTGGGTGCAGCGACCTGGCCTGCACGCTACCTGCTGCAACACCCTGGCGTGATTGACGAGCTGGCAAGCGATGCGTTGTTGGCAGGCCGTTTTGACGCCGCACAGCTGCGTCAGGAATTGCAGGCGCGCCGCAACGCCTTGCAGATCACCAGCGAAGACGACGACGAGGCCCTGCTGAATTTGCTGCGTCGCGCCTTGCACGCCCAGATGTTTCGTACCTTGGCGCGCGATGTGGAAGGCCGGCTAACCGTAGAACAGGTGGCCGATGACCTGAGCGCCCTGGCCGACTGCCTGCTGCAAATCACGGCCGACTGGTGCTGGCAGCGCCTGAAAACCCGCCACCGCGAGCATGCGCAGTTCGCCGTGATTGGTTACGGCAAGTTAGGCAGCAAAGAGTTGGGCTACGGCAGCGACCTGGACATCGTTTTCGTGTACGACGACGCAGATGAAACAGACCCTGATAGCGTCGCTACGGTTTATGCCGCCTTCGTGCGCAAGCTCATCACCTGGCTGACGGTCAAAACTAGCGAAGGCGACCTGTTCGAGATTGACACCGCGCTGCGCCCCAACGGCAACAGCGGCATGCTGGTGACCACTTTCACGGCTTACGCCAACTACCAACAGCAGCGCGGCAGCAACACCGCCTGGACCTGGGAACACCAGGCCATGACGCGCGCCCGCTTTGTGATGGGCACGCCCGCACTGCAACAGCGCTTCGAAGCTGTGCGTCTGGCTGTCATCACTGCACCGCGCGATGCGGCCAGCTTGAAAGACGAAATCGTGTCCATGCGCGGCAAGGTGCGCGCCGCTCACCCTGTGAAAACCGGCCAATTCGACGTGAAACACAGCGAAGGCGGCATGGTGGACGCGGAATTCGCGGTGCAATACCTGGTGTTGTTGCACGCGGCCCAGCACCCTGCCCTGCTGCTCAATGTGGGCAACATTGCCCTGCTGGAGCGCGCCGAAAACTGCGGCTTGCTGCCCCCCGGCATCGGCCAAGCGGCCGCCCGCGCTTACCGCGAACTGCGCCGGGTGCAACACCAGGCCCGCTTGAACGAAGCACCCACGCAGGTCAAGCTGCCTGCGTTGTTGCCGGAACGGGAAGCGGTGATGGCGTTGTGGGCGGCTGTGTTGAATCACCCGATTGCTCTTAAATAAATAGCTGCTTGAGCAGTATTTATAAGGGCTGTCAGCCTTTTTGACTTGAATTTATGACTGAAACCCCTGCCCTCTCTGGGGGAGGGAGCAAGACAGCCCGGGGTGACGTGGGTGTGACCCAAACTCAAGGCTTGTGCGCATCCATCCGGCTGGCCGCATCGTCGGGTTTACCTTCCACGACCGGTGGCCGCGCACTGACCGCCAGCCGCACGGTCTGGCTGCTGCGCTGGCCTTTGGCGTCTTCCAGCTGGAGCGTGAGTGGCACGGTGCTGCCCACCGTCAGCGCCGCTTTCAAGTCCAGCAGCATCACGTGGTAACC